>CAITAV010000033.1 GCA_903890345.1 uncultured Actinomycetes bacterium | reverse complement strand
TGTTTAAATCCTTGTGAATCAACTGGCATTGCAGCATCACCCTTAATTGCTGCAAGTAATTGCGGGAACAAAGATGAGCCATAAGGCATATCAACTGCAGCAATGGCTACATATTCGGTATTTATTTCCTGTAAGCCGCGTGCAATGCCTGCCACTGGTCCACCCATTGGGGGTTGCTCAAATACATCTTTACCAACAATCACGGTTTTAATATCTGCGGGAATGAAACTAAGTACGTGATCTAGAAGAGTTAAGCCATTTAGAAGTGCTTGTGATTTATCAGAGCCAAAACGTTTATTCGTGCCACCAGATAAAACGATGACGCTCCACGTTTTCATATTCAAATTATCTACTCAGTCGCTGTAATTGATGAACAATTACGCCAGCAAGTAAACCCCAGAATGGCGATCCAACACCCAAAGCTGAAACTCCTGAGATTGTTACGAGGAATGTAACGACGGCTGAATCTCGATAATCCTTTATCTCCATCGCATCTACTAATGAAGTAGTAATAATTGGAAGTAGGGCGATTCCTGCTAAGACCGCTGTGAGCTCACCAGGAAATGATCCAAATAGAGTTGAAAGCACTCCTGCGAATAGTGCGGCCACGCAATATGCAAGGCCTGCAACTACTCCAGCGAAATATCTTGTTTCTGGATTTGGATCGCTCTCTTCTGTAATTGCAATGCTTGCAGTAATTGATGAGAGGTTCACACCAGAACCACCAAATCCTGCACCGAGAAGAGATAAAAAGCCACCAAAGTGCACGATGGTATTTATCGGTGGCGTGTAACCAACAGCTTTGAGCAGAGCAATACCTGGAGCATTCTGCGATGTCATCACCAACAAAACGATTGGAATGGTGAGTGTAAAAAATGCACCAATCGGAAAGGTTGGATTGGTCCATACAGGTGTGGCAATCGAAAGCTTAATTTCAGGGATGCTTATCTTGGATTGCAGTGCAACAACTGCAACTCCAATAACGAAAGCCGTTACAACTGGAGCACGCAACTTAATGGCCTTTGCCGCAAAGAAGACCAGCAGCATCGACACACCGAGAATCGGGTTTATTCGAGTTGATGAGAAAATCTTTACACCAAAAGTCAGCAACACACCTGCAAGCATCGCCATAATCACTGCGTGTGGAATAGTTTGCATCAGCTTGTTGAAAATGCCTGTGTAACCAATAATCATGAGAATTATCGAAGCAACAAAGTAAGCGCCAATTACTTCACTAAATGGGTGATCAACTAAACCTGTAATCAATAATGCAGTAGTTGTAGACGCCCACGATCCAATGATTGGAATCCCAAATCTCAAACTCATAAGAAGGGCAAAAAGCCCAGAACCCATGAAGATTGCAAGGAGCCATGAATTAGTGAGTTCGGCTGAGAGATTGGCTGCTTGAACTGCCTGATACAAAATTGCGATTGGTCCTGTAATTGAAACAAAGACAACTAAGAGACCAGAGAAAAAACCTGACCAGGATGCAGCGTTAGGTAAGTTCGAAAGATTTTTACTTATCGCTCTAAGAGTAGAAATATTCAAACCTTTCTCGTGCGCAATTTAGTAGCCCCGAAGGGATTCGAACCCTCGTAGCTGGCTTGAGAAGCCAGAGTCCTAGGCCGCTAGACGACGGGGCCCTAGTTTCTTCAAAAATGATCGCCTTCGGCTTTCATTTTCTTGTACATGATTAAATCTTTTTCGCTGGGGTACCAGGACTCGAACCTAGACTTACTGAACCAGAATCAGCAGGGCTGCCAATTACCCCATACCCCAAAATAGGCAGTGCAAAGAATACCGCACCAATTAGAGCGTTAACGACGCTGCAATACGCGCCAGCGATACCTCTTTACCAAGTAACTCCATTGATTCAAATAGTGGTGGAGAAATTGTGCTGCCAGTAGTTGCAATACGAATTGCAGTAAATGCAATGCGTGGCTTGAGTCCCATATCTTCGATCAAGCTAGTACGAAGTGCTGCTTCGATGCTGTCATGGTTCCACGTTGCTAATGGTTCTAATTCTTTCAATGAGCGCTTAAGAACATCTTTTGAAACTTGATCAGCAATCTTTGAAACGCTCTCTGCTTCAACTTCAAATTTTTTCACAAATAAAAATTTAAGCATCTGCGGAACTTCATCGAGCTTAACGATGCGCTCTTGAATAATCGGAAGGGCAGCCTTAACTAAAGCGACTTCGCTATCGGTGCCTGTAATGATCCCTGCTTTTGTTAGAAATGGCAGCGACCACTTCAAAAACTCATCTAGCGTTAAGGCACGGATCTTGTCTCCATTGATTGCTTCGAGTTTTTTCATATCAAAGCGAGCAGGAGAAGAGTGAACCTTTTCAACTGTAAATAGTTCGCATAGCTCTTTCATCGTGATGTTTTCACGATCATCTCCCGGTGACCAACCCAGCAGTGCTAAGTAATTACAGATTGCTTCTGGCAAATAACCTTGTTCGCGATACCACGCGATTGAAACTTCGCCATTGCGCTTAGATAGCTTTGCGTTGTCTTGTCCCATAACAAATGGCAAGTGAGCAAAGACTGGATAATCCTCTGGCTTAACACCCATCGCTTGATACACACGAATCTGACGTGGCGTTGATGAGAGTAAGTCTTCGCCACGTAATACGTGTGTGACCTTCATCAAAACATCATCAACAGCAACTGCAAGTGTGTATAGCGGTGAACCATCTGCGCGAACTAAAACAAAGTCAGGAACAAACTTGTGATCAAAGGCTACTTCCCCGCGAATTTCATCAACAAAAGTTGTTGATCCATCTGGCATGCGCATGCGCACAACAGCTTCGCGACCTTCGGCCTTGTAAGCAGCTACTTGTTCTGCAGTTAAATCGCGACACTTTCCGTCATAACCAGGTGCAACATTGGCTGCGCGTTGTGCTTCGCGAGTCGCTTCTAACTCAGCAGGTGTGCAATAGCAGTGATACGCATCTTTTTGATCTAGAAAAGTTTGTGCCCACTTCGCATAAATATCTAAACGTTGTGATTGCAGGTATGGGCCGTTATCTCCGCCAACTTCTGGACCCTCATCCCAATTAAGTCCAAGCCACTTGAGCGTATCTAT
>CAITAV010000032.1 GCA_903890345.1 uncultured Actinomycetes bacterium | reverse complement strand
GGTGCTTATCCTCATGCAGATTTCACGGCAATTGTTCCTACACAACTCTTTAATGCTCTAAATGGTGATGCAGATTTACTCTCACATTTAAAGAACGCACAAGCAGTTCTAGTCGGTGGAGCAGCCTTATTTGAAGAACTTCGTAGCCAAGCAATCACATCTGGTATCAACATCATCACAACGTATGGAATGACTGAAACCTGCGGTGGTTGTGTTTACAATGGAGAACCACTTGATGGTGTTGATTTTGAATTAACTGAAAATCAAAGAATTAAAATCTCTGGTCCAGTGCTCGCAGATGTTGAAAAAGAAAATGGTTGGTATCTCACCCAAGATTTAGGAACAATCGTTGATGGAAAGTTAAAGGTCATTGGAAGAGCGGATGACGTCATTATTAGCGGTGGTGAAAACATCTCACTGAGCGCAATCGAATCCGAACTAAACAAAAAGTTTCCGCAATTACTGGTAGCCGCATTTGCAACTGCTGATAGCAAATGGGGTCAGGTGTTGCACGTTGCAGTTCAAACACAAGATCAGAATATGAAGGAACAAATTTCACAAGCACTCGTTTCTGCAATGGGGAATCATGCAAAGCCAAAGAGCGTGCTACTCCTTGATAAACTTCCAGAAATTGGAGTTGGTAAAGTCGACCGAACTTCTTTAGCAAAATTGGTGAGTGAGTAAAGAATGAATAAGTGGATTGCAGGTGCTCGCCCTAAAACTCTGCCTGCAGCAATTGCACCAGTTGCAGTAGGAACAGCACTCGCTGGAAATGAAATTGATCCGTTGTTGGCACTTCTTGCGCTACTCGTAAGTTTGTCGCTGCAAATCGGTGTTAATTACGCAAATGATTATTCAGATGGCGTAAAAGGAACAGATGACAATCGCGTTGGTCCTATGCGATTAGTTGCAAGTGGCGCAGCGAGTGCGCATCAAGTCAAAACTGCTGCATACATCGCCCTCGGTTGCGGTGGATTCTTTGGATTATTACTTGCTCTTCAAACGTCGTTGTGGCTCATTGCAGTTGGCGCAATAGCTATTGCTGCTGCATGGGGATATACGGGTGGGAAAAATCCGTATGGTTACTTTGGTTTTGGCGAACTTGCTGTCTTTGTTTTCTTCGGACTTGTGGCAACGATGGGAACATACTTCGCGCAGACTGGCACTCTCACATTGGATTCACTCTTAGTTGCGATACCTATGGGATCACTATCGTGTGCACTCTTAGCAATTAATAACCTGCGAGATCGCGCAGCCGATGAATTAGTCGGCAAGCGAACTCTTGCTGTTCGCCTTGGTGATTCGAGTGCACGCACAGCTTTTATTGCACTTCTCTTATTGGCGCACATGAGCGTTATTGCGCTATTTAAACCATGGACACTTCTCACGCTCTTAGTGCTCCCAATGACATTTTCACTGGCGAAAGCCATTCGCGCTGGAGCAATTGGTAGCGCGCTTATTCCGTTGCTTGGAAAAACCGGGAAACTTCAACTTCGCTTTGCAATTTTGTTATCTATTGGTTTGTTACTCTCCTAGAAAAGCGTAGAATTAACTCATGCTTCGCTACTTGCCGCTTCTCATTGCAGTTGCCGTTACCTTGTATGCATTGATTGATTGTGCACGTACAGAACAAGATTCCATTCGAGGCCTACCTAAATGGGGCTGGCTACTCATTATTATTTTCATCGGAACTTTTGGCGCAGTTGCTTACTTGATTTGGGGCCGCCCACGTAATCCAGGAACAGGACGCGGCGGCAAAGGTAAAATCATTGGGCCAGATGATGACCCAGATTTCTTACGTAAACTTTAAAAACTTATAAACCGGAGTACGTATGCTTTCCGGTTCCCCATATATTTACGTAAATATAGTTAAACAAAAATGTAGAGCCTGCAAAAATACATAACCACGCAGCACGACGTCCACGCCATCCGATAGTTACGCGTGCATGTAAATAAGCTGCATATGCAACCCATGTAATAAATGCCCATGTTTCTTTTGGATCCCAACCCCAGTATCTTCCCCAGGCGCTCTCTGCCCAGATTGCCCCAGCAATAACTGAAAATGTCCAGAGTGGAAATACGAATGCAACAAGACGATATGAAAGTTGATCAAGTACATCTAATGAAGGCAAGCGCTTTGCCCACGGCGCGCGTTCACCTTTTTTCTCCATTGAATCTAAGAATAAGTAAGCACCGGCGATTACGTTTGCGAGTAAGAAAACTCCACCAGAAATAATTGCAGTCGAGACATGTATGACAAGCCATGTTGATTTGAGTGCAGGAACAAGTGGAGCACTTGGTACATATAAAACTGCGACAGCTGTGCCGAGTGTAAGTAATACAGAGATTGAGACGAATAGACCTAACCAGCGAAGATCATATTTACGCAGTGCACCCAAATATGCTGCAGTAAATGCAAGTGCTCCCGTAATTGAAAATTCGTACATGTTTCCCCAAGGAACACGACCTGCAGATAATCCACGTGCAATTACGCCAGCAAATAAAAGTAAAAATCCTAAGATCATCATGGCTGTTGCTACACGTGCCACTTTTTCAGTACGCGTGTAATCAAAAGTTTTAGTACGCAAATTACCTTCTGCAGAGTCAGCTAAGTGCGGTGCGCGAACAGCAAATGCAGTTTCATATGCGTGAGCAATAAATGCCAGGGCAAAAACCGCCATG
>CAITAV010000031.1 GCA_903890345.1 uncultured Actinomycetes bacterium | reverse complement strand
CCACCAAGATCACCAAAAATATGTCCAATGCCATCTGCGTGCGAGTAACTTCCACGTCGTCCAGCGATAGCAACTGTTCCACTTCCAATTGAAAGTACAACACCATCATTGTTTCCAACGGCACCGAAATATCCAGCTAAACCATCATCAATGACTGCAACAGATTTCGCACCAAAATACTTTGAAGCGAGCTGACCATATGGTTTTGGATCACCTACATCGCCATAAACTCCAGTGATGCTTAGTGCCACGAGTTCGCTTTGAAAAGTTGCACCTAGTTTTTCTTGTGCTTCGATAAACAAATCATTTAGTACATCTAGTGTTGATTCGTGAGCGAGTTTGGATCTCTTGCTAGTGAATTCGGTGTCAGATGTTCTAAATCTTGCGCCCGATTGTCCTAAGTCCACTGCGAGTACCATAATTACAAGTCTAGTTAAGGAGAGCAGATGAGCAAATGGGCACTCGTCACAGGCGCAACAGCAGGTATTGGTGAGAGTTTCACTCGCGTACTGGCACACGAAGGTTTCAGCATTGTTCTCGTTGCTCGCGACCTTGAACGCATGAAAGAGCGTGCTGCTTCTTTAGAGTCACGATACAAAGTGCAGACTGCAATTGTGCAGGCAGATTTGGCAACTGATGCTGGATGTGCAAAAGTTGAAAAATACATAAGTGAAAATCAGATTGAAGTGCTGATCAATAACGCCGGTTTTGGAATCAATAAAGCTTTTTCTGTTAGTGATTTAGATTCTGAGCAACAACTACTAGATGTTTTGGTGCGCACACCGATGCGATTGATGCACACAGTGTTGCCACAAATGAAAGAGCGAAATAGCGGTTCGGTCATCAATGTCTCATCCGTTGCTGGATGGATTGCCGGCGGAACCTATAGTGCGTCTAAGTCTTATCTAACTGTGCTCTCAGAATCTATCCATACTGAGATGAGTGGCACAGCTGTGAAAATCTCTGCACTCTGCCCAGGTTTTACACGCACTGAATTTCATGAACGTGGTCGTATGCGAATGAATGGTTTACCTGAATTCATGTGGCTTTCATCTGATCGAGTTGTCGCTCAAGCTTGGAAAGAGAATCAGAAGGGCAAAGTTTTGTCCGTACCTGGTTGGCAGTATTTGATTCTCAGCACCGTTTCTCGTTTCGGTCCACGCCCACTTGTGCGCAAACTTGGAATGAACGTAAGAGTGCGTCAACGCCAAAAGTAAGGATGTAGGGCTAGCCCTATACGTCTTTACTCTTATTTCTTCTACGGTGTTGTTGTGCTCCGTAAATATTTTTCACTCAATACCGTGGGATTTTTACTGCTCACACTTCATCTCTTAACCCGAGTAATTCACACAACTCCGCAGGTGTATTTGGATTTATGGATCTATAACGCAATCGCAATTCTCTTTGTTTTTTCACTTATTGGTGTTCCAAGTTTCAATGATCACATCGGCATCGCATTTCTTGCTTTAGCGATTGGGCTATGGGCTGTTGGTTCGCTAATTTCATCACTCAGTGTTTTTTATACTTTAGATCTGCCCAGTGAATTAGCATCCAATGTTTTGTACATGCTCTTTTACCCTGCCGCATTTATTGCACTGCCCCGTTTGCTTTCGCAGCGATCGCGTATTTCTGCAGTTGAAATTCTCGATTCAACAATTATTGCCCTCGGTCTCGGTTCACTTGGAACGGCCTTATTTGTCGGTCCAGTATTGCCACGGCTTAATGGCGACATGACCATGACTTTCTTTGCAATTTTCTATCCAGTTGGAGACCTCATTCTTGTTGCCAGTGTTATCTCAACTCTTTTATCTCAACGGGTTTCCAAGCGAGCGATTGTGGCTAGTTCCGGAATCTTCATATATGCCTTCTCGGATTTCTTATTTTTGTGGCTACATGTAAATAACAAATACACATTTGGATCGATCTCTGATGATGGATGGCTGGTAGGGCTTGCATTGATTGTCATGTCAACGCAATTCAAAGCGAGTGAACAGAGTTCGAGTGAAGGCGTTAATCCAGTATTTGTTGCACTCTCCGTCTTTTTAAGTGCAACCTTGCTTGGAATAATTACATTAAGGCCCGGTTATTTTCCTTCTTTTATTCTGCTTCCCACACTTCTTACACTGCTTGTTGCATTCATACGAATGACTATTGCACTCAGACAAGCACGTTCTCTTGGAACCGAAAGAACGCTTGCGCGTACAGATGAGTTAACAGGGCTATCGAATAGAAGAAAATTGATAGCAGAGATGGAAGAAATTGGAGATTCAGAAGCAGCGCTGCTAATTCTAGATCTTGATGGTTTTAAACCTGTCAACGATTCATTTGGTCACGACATTGGTGATGAAATATTGAAACAAGTTGCAATGCGCTTTCATAGAGCGCTCCCACCGGATGCAACGCTGGCTAGATTAGGTGGAGATGAATTTGGAGTTTTGATTCATGCGAATTACGAATCGAGTATGGAAGTTGCACTCGCGCTGCATGCAACGATGAGTTATCCATTTTTAGTTGGAAAAGAGTCGATCGATTTAGGTGTGAGTATCGGTGTTGCAGCTAATAACGAAGAACATGATTTATTGCGCAGAGCAGATGTTGCTATGTATCGAGCTAAGCGAGAATCACTCGGCGTTGCGCACTTTGATTTCTTCTAGACGAGCAAGGGATTCAATTCGCTCTGCCGCGTGCTCCACAATCTTTTTTGCATAACCATGTTTGTAACCATCAGCGCTGTCCCAAGGTTCGTGGATTTCATCAGCACTTAGGTGCGCTAACTCTGGAACGTACTTGCGGATGTAGTCACCATTTTCATCAAATCGCTTACCTTGTTCGATTGGATTAAACACTCGGTAATACGGCGATGCATCGGTGCCACATCCAGCTGTCCATTGCCAACCATGTGCATTGGAAGCAACATCAAAATCAACTAGATGTTCTTCGAAAAATAGTGCTCCGTGCTGCCATTCGATATGTAAATCTTTTGCGAGAAATGATGCAACAACCATACGCACGCGATTGTGCATCCAGCCTTCTTCGAGTAATTGGCGCATACCTGCATCCACAAATGGATAACCAGTTTTACCTTCACACCACGCATTGAATTTTTCACCTGGTTCGTCGTATCTCATCTTTGCAAATTGCGGTGCGTAGTAATCCTTATCCGTGTGCGGATAGTTGTACAGAACGTCTGCATAAAACTCTCGCCAGGCAATTTCTTTTCTGAAAGTGTCATGGGCTTTGTTTTCGCCCAATCCTGCAAGGAGAGTTCGCGGATGAATTTCGCCCCACTTTAGGTGAGCACTCATTTTGCTTGTGCCATCGATTCCTGCAAAGTTTCTTGTTTCGTCATAAGTATCAAGTCCGTGTGCTTTGAATTTCTTAAAACGATCATGCGCAGCTTTTTCTCCAGCGACAGGAATCTGTGTTCCTTCTGGCGCTTGCCATGTTGGAAAATTTCTATTCTTGGCATCTGGTGTAACTGCTTTAATTTCTTTTGGTGCAGCAACTGGTGCGCGCCAACCATGTGTAAGCCAT
>CAITAV010000030.1 GCA_903890345.1 uncultured Actinomycetes bacterium | reverse complement strand
CGTAATGATTTCGCTACTTGCAGGTTTCGGATTAGCAATGGCAAATACTTTTAGTAAAACAATTCGTCCAGGTTTAATTGTTGCCTATGCAGCCGTACAAGGAATTGCACTTGGAAGCATTAGCCACGTTCTAAACAGCGCCTATCCTGGAATTGCAGGACAAGCAGTTATGGGAACAATCTGTGCATTTGCGGGAATGCTCTTTGCGTATCGCAGCGGACGCGTTCGCGTAACACCTAAATTTACAAAAATGCTCATTGGCGCAGCCATTGGATATTTCCTTCTTGGACTTGTCAGCATGATCGGTTCCTTCTTTGGACTCGGCGGCGGACTCGGACTCTTTGGAATTTCAGGTTTTGGTCCAATGATTGCTGTGGCAGGCGTTGCACTCGCTAGCTTCTTTTTGATTCTAGATTTTGATCAAATTGAAAAAGGTGTTGCAGCTGGAGCACCAGAACAAGAATCATGGCGAGCAGCGTTTGGGCTAATGGTCACAATCGTCTGGTTGTACATGGAAATCTTGCGACTTCTATCAATCTTGCGTGGTCGCGACTAAATATAAATTACTTACTAGATTGCCCGAGATGCGAACTTCGTGTCTCGGGCAATTTTGTTGCAACAATAATTACTAAGAAGACAAGTAATGCACTTATTGCAAAGGTCGCACGAAAACCATAGTGATCTGCAATAAATCCAAGGACGACAGGTGCAACCATTGCGCCAGCATCTCCTGACATTTGATACAACGCGATCACGTGGCCACCTTTACCTTTTAAAACATCTCCAACAATTGCCGATGGTGTTGTTGAGAGGAAGGCGGAACCAAATGCACCGATAAACATTGAGAGTAGAAAAACCCATGGCTGGAATGTGAAAATTAACAAAACAACGTATGCGCCAAGAAAAATCAATCCAGATATGGCAGAGAATTTGCGCCCGCGTTGATCAGATAAACGACCCGCTCTGAGTAAGAACAAACCCTGAACCACTGCTGAGATTGTGAATCCAACTCCGATGAAACTAGCTGATGACTTCATATCTTCAACCATGAACAGAGGCAGCACTGACCGACTCATTCCAAAGAGAACCCACGCTGTTGTGAAGGAGATTATGAGCGCAATGACATATGGCTTCATAGCAAGTGCATCGCGCATAGATGTTTTTACCGCTGTTGATTTTTCAGTTGGACGTGCTGCAAGTACAGAGTTACGCAGCAAGAATCCACCAGCGACGCTGGCAACAACGAGCAGAAATGCATAAACAAGTAATGGAGCGCGCAGTGAAATTGCAGTTAGGAAACCACCAATAACTGGGCCTGCCATCATTCCTACTAGAAAACTTCCGTTATATAAGGATTGAGCGCGAGCTCTTTGATCGTCACGAACTGCCCGCAAGATAATTGATCCAGCTGCCACTGAAAACATTGATGAGCCAAGACCGCCAGCGGATCTAAATATTAAAAGTTGTTCATAAGTCTGCGCTAATGCGGCCGCAAAAGATGAAATTGCAACGAATGCAATACCAACTGTATAAACAAGACGTTCGCCGAACTTATCTACGAGTTTTCCGGCAACAAGGCCTGATGCAAAGCGAGCAAGGGCGAAGGCTGAAATAATTGAACCAACTTGTGCATTATTTACACCAAATGATTTTGCAAAGAGTGGAATTGTTGGAGCAATAATTCCGAAACCAACAGCCACAAAGAAGGAAGCAAAAACAAGAACACCAACCTCTCGCGGAAACTCCGCAAAGGGGTTGGTGAACCCGTTTTTGAATTTATTGAGCAATCGTTATCCGAGCGCTTCGCCGGCAGCTTCCTCGCGAGCCGCTGCGTAATCTTTATTAGTACGAAGCGGAGCTTCGCGAAGCATAAGAGCCAGGATGATTCCAAATGCAGTTACAGGGGCGGCCGCAAGGAATACAACGTGGAATGAATTTACGAATGCATCTAGGGCGGTGTTCTGCACTACAAGTGGAAGCTCTTTGAGAACGGCAGTATTAGATGAAAGCTGTTTCAGTTTTTCTGGATCAAATCCTGAAACCGCTGCCGGATTAGTAGCAGCGAGGTCCGTAAACCCTGATTGTAAGTAATGAGCCACGCGACTTGTCAGAATGCTTCCAAAGAGCGCGGTACCGAAAACGCTACCGAGTGATCTAAAGAATGTATTCGAACTAGTTGCAACTCCCATGTCTTTAAAATCGACTGAGTTTTGTAATGCAATAACAATTGTCTGCATTGAAAGACCGAGCCCAGCGCCAACAAGAATTGCAAATATTGATAGCTGCCAGAATGGTGTTTCACGAGTTAAAGTCACCATCAGCAAAATTCCAACTGTCATAAGAGTTGTGCCCATCACTGGGAATTTCTTATATTTACCAGATTTTGAAATTGCTTTACCGCTGTAGATCGAAGTGGAAACAATTCCAAGCATGAGTGGAATCAACTTAAGTCCTGCTTCAGTGGCTGATGCACCCTTAACGACCTGCAGATAGAGAGGCAACATAACGATTGCACCGAACATTCCTGCACCAATTACTGCTCCTAATATGGAAGTCACTGTGAAAGTGTGATTCTTAAAAAGCTCGAGAGGTAAAATTGGTTCTTGAGCTTTTGATTCCCAATAAATGAAGAGAACTACAAGCACGATACCTGCGATGAAATACGCAATAGTTCGCGGATCTAACCAACCATGTTCCGGTCCATAAATTGAAACTGTAAGAAGAATTGAAACTGTTGCGGCAACCATGAGAACAGCGCCCAGATAATCAATTTTATGATCACGCTTAACTTTTGGAATATGAAGAACTGCAGAAGTAATAAGTAGGGCAGCGATTCCAAAAGGTAAATTAATGTAGAAAATCCAGCGCCAACCAGTGACACCAAGGATCGTCGCGTGATCAGAGAAGAAACCACCGAGTAATGGACCAGCAACGGATGAAAGTCCCCATACCGCACCGAAATATCCTTGATAGCGGCCACGTTCGCGTGGAGGAACGATGTCACCAATAATTACGAATGTCAGTGCCATCAAGCCACCAGCACCAAGTCCTTGAAGCGCGCGCGTAGCAATGAGCTGTGTCATATTTTGTGAAGCACCAGCTAAGAAAGATCCAATAAGAAAAGTAATAATTGCGAATTGAAAAACAACGCGTCTTCCATAAATATCAGAGATTTTTCCGTAAAGAGGAGTAGATGCCGTTGAGGTTAATAAGTAAGCAGTAACAACCCATGTGTAATGGTTTAACCCGTTGAAATCTTCGACAATACTTTTAAGTGCGGTCGAGACGATGGTTTGATCAAGGGCCGCAAGGAGCAGGCCAGTCATTAGCCCTCCAAGGATGACCATGATTTCTCTGTGTGTATGTTCTTTGACGGGCGCGTTACTCATTTAAGAAGCCTCTCGAATAATTATTTACTCTGATTTGTATGTGGCAAAGCATGATGCAATAGCGGTAAGTTTACTCCGTGAAATCAGTAATCGCTGAAAATCTGGTGAAGACCTATAACAAAGGTGCGGTCAAAGCCCTTGATGGTTTAAGCCTAGATGTAGAAGAAGGCACCGTTTTAAGCGTGCTTGGTCCAAATGGTGCAGGCAAAACTACGACTGTGAGAATTCTCGCAACTCTTCTTTCACCAGATTCTGGCAATGCAACCGTTGGTGGGATCGATGTAATTAAGCATCCTGAAAAAGTGCGCGAGATTATTGGGCTCTCTGGCCAGTATGCAGCTGTCGATGAAACGTTAACTGGCTGGGATAACTTAGTTATGTTTGGACGTTTGTATCACTTGAATAAAAAAGCAGCTGTTAAACGTGCAGATGAATTACTTGAAAGATTTTCTTTGACCGATAGTGCAAAGCGACCAATTAAAACTTATTCAGGCGGAATGCGACGCCGCTT
>CAITAV010000029.1 GCA_903890345.1 uncultured Actinomycetes bacterium | reverse complement strand
TACATCGATCTTCATCTCATCCATGAAGTAACAAGTCCGCAAGCCTTTGATGGTCTGCGCTTAAACAAGCGAGGCGTGCGTAGACCTGATCTGACAATTGCAACTGAAGATCACAATGTCCCTACGCTCAATATCGATAAGCCAATTGCAGATCCAGTTTCTAAATTACAAGTCGATACCTTGCGCGCAAATTGCAAAGAGTTTGGCGTTCGTATTCACTCACTTGGAGACGCCGAACAAGGCATCGTCCACGTTGTTGGCCCACAATTAGGTTTGACTCAACCAGGAATGACAATTGTGTGCGGTGATTCCCATACTTCAACGCATGGAGCTTTTGGCGCTCTCGCATTCGGAATTGGTACCAGCGAAGTCGAACATGTTTTGGCAACACAGACTCTTCCATTGATCCGTCCTAAAACAATGGCTATCAATGTCGAAGGAACTCTAAAACCTGGTGTTACTTCTAAAGATATTATCTTGGCGATTATTGCGAAAATTGGCACAGGTGGCGGCCAAGGTTATGTTTTGGAATATCGCGGTTCTGCAATTCGCGCACTTTCGATGGAAGCACGTATGACAGTGTGCAATATGTCTATCGAAGCTGGTGCTCGTGCAGGTTTAATTGCACCAGATGAAAAAACTTTTGAATACATCAAGGGCAAACCGCACGCTCCAAAAGATTTTGATGCAGCCGTTAAGTACTGGAGCACTCTGCAGAGCGATTCAGACGCAAAATTTGACGTCGAAATAAATCTTGATGCAAACGAACTAGAACCATTTGTCACGTGGGGCACTAACCCTGGACAAGGTTTACCGCTTAATTCATCTGTTCCAAATCCTGCCGATATTGCGGATGCCGAAGAGCGCGGAGCAGCTGAAAGAGCGTTGACATACATGGGCCTTACTGCTGGCACACCCCTGAAGAAAATAGCGATTGACACTGTTTTCTTAGGTTCTTGTACCAATGGACGCATCGAAGATCTTCGCTCAGCGGCTGAAATCCTCAAAGGTAAAAAGATTTCTTCTACTCTTAGAATGCTCGTTGTTCCAGGATCGGCTCGAGTCCGCTTACAAGCTGAATCTGAAGGTTTGGATAAGGTATTTCTTGACGCTGGCGCTGAATGGCGAAATGCAGGTTGTTCAATGTGCTTAGGCATGAATCCTGATCAACTTGCAGTCGGTGAGCGTAGTGCTTCAACTTCAAATCGAAATTTCGAAGGCCGCCAAGGCAAAGGTGGACGCACACACTTAGTAAGCCCGCTCGTTGCAGCAGCAACAGCGTTGCGTGGAACTCTTTCATCGCCAGCGGATTTGTAAGGGAAATACACCATGGAAAAATTCATTAAGCACACAGGTACCGGCGTTCCGCTTCGCCGAAGCAATGTAGATACAGATCAAATCATTCCGGCCGTCTATCTCAAGCGAGTTACTCGAAGCGGATTCGAAGATGGCCTTTTTGCCGCGTGGCGCAATGATCCTGACTTCGTATTAAACCAGGACGCATACAAAAAAGGCACAGTCCTAGTTGCTGGCGCAGATTTCGGAACCGGCTCCTCACGTGAGCACGCTGTATGGGCGCTGCAAAATTACGGTTTTAAAGTAGTTATCTCCTCCAGATTTGCCGATATTTTCCGCGGCAACTCTCTTAAAGGCGGGCTGCTGACCATAATCGTTTCTCAAGAAGATGTAGAAGCACTCTGGAGCGCCATCGAAAGCAAGCCAGATACCGCAATTTCAGTTGATTTAGAAACCCGCACCGTTTCTTATAATTCAACAGTTTTAGAGTTTGCAATCGATGATTACACCCGCTGGCGTTTGATGGAGGGCTTAGATGACATCGGTTTAACCTTGAAACAAACTGATTCCATTGATTCTTTCGAAAAAACTCGTGCAGATTACAAACCGAAAACTCTTCCAGCACTCAAATAAGATAATAAAAGCAGGGTTTTTACGCTCATTTTTAATACGGGTGAGTACATAGATAAAAACTCTCAACTAAAACTTTAGAGATTTCTACGCATAAAAAGTGGATTTTTTTAATGTTTGAAGAAAAATAAAAAAACGCGACACGCCTAATGACGTATTGGACTCACCCCTATCCGAGAGTTAAGTTTTACATGCGTTAAGCGATTGCTTAACTTTTAAGCGTAAAACTAAGGGGATTTTGATGAATAAGGCCCAATTCATTGCCGCGTTGGCCCCACACTTCAACGACAGCAAGAAGGACGCAGCTCACGCTGTAGACGTTGTTTTTGACACAATCGTTCGTGCAATGTCACGTGGCGAAGATGTCATGATCAATGATTTCGGAAAGTTTAAGAAAGTAGATCGTAAAGCTCGCATGGGACGTAACCCGTTCACTGGCGAAACAATCAAGATCAAGGCTTCAAAGAAGGCACGCTTCCTTCCTGCAAAGGGACTTAAGGAAGTTATTGCTGGCGATCGTAAACTTGGACCAGCTCCAAAGATCGAGCCAAAGGCAGTAGCGAAAGCTGCTCCAAAGAAGGCTGCTAAGAAGTCTGCAAAGAAGGCAGCTCCAAAGAAGAAGGCTAAGAAAACTGCTAAGCGCGTTGTAAAGAAGACCGCTAAGAAGGCTAAGAAGCGTCGTTAATTAGCTTTAAATCAAAAGCGCGGGCTCACCATTTCGGTGCTCCCGCGCTTTTGCTATTAGATTAGCGCCTATGGAAAGCGCGCAGATTATTTACGCCCCACCTACAGGCAAACCACTTGGCACAAACCCAACCTTTAATTTCTGTGCACGGGTTCTGATTCCGCTTCTAAACGCCATCACTAAGCGCACGTGGCAGGGCGTAGAGCACATTCCACAATCAGGTCCTGCAATTGTAATTAGCAATCACCTTTCTTATGCGGATGTACTTTTCTTTGCGCAATTCTTATTTCAAAATGGACGTGCTCCACGATTCATTGGTAAGCGTTCTGTTTTTAACGTGCCAGTCATTGGTCGAATTTTGTTGGCAGCAGGACAGATTCCAGTTGATAGAGAATCTACGCACGCCAGTAAAGCCCTTGATCATGCAGTTGCGGCTCTTAAGGCAGGTCACTTGATTGGAATTTATCCGGAAGGAACGTTGACTCGAGATGAAAATCTCTGGCCAATGATTGCAAAAACAGGCGCCGCACGCCTTGCCCTTATTACCAAATTACCAATAATTCCCGTGGCGGCTTGGGGAATTGGTGATGTGCTCGCGCCCTACAACAAAATTCCACGTATCTGGCCACGTTCAAAAATCACTCTTCGGGCCGGCAAACCTATAGATATGTCGTCCTGGTATGGAAAAGAAGATGATCCAGCAGCACTTGCCGAGGCAACTCTTCACATCATGGGAGAATTAACCACGATGCTAGAAGACATTCGCGGTGAAAAAAGACCTGCACATATATTTGATCCTCACACATCGGATTTGCCGCGCACTGGCAACTTCAAGAAAAAACGCGCATGAAAAAAGTAATTGCAATCATTTTTGG
>CAITAV010000028.1 GCA_903890345.1 uncultured Actinomycetes bacterium | reverse complement strand
GAACCAGAACACGCTAAAACTCTGAAAAGAGTTCTTTCCCAAGAACTTCCCGCAGATTGGGACTCTCTCATTCCAATTTTTGAATCTGGAACAGAGATTGCAACCCGCAAAGCATCCGGTGATGTCATCAACGCTCTTGCGCAGAAACTTCCTGAAATGTGGGGTGGTTCGGCGGATCTAGCAGATAGTAATAACACCACAATTGAAGGCGGAGATTCATTTCTACCAGAATCTAGCGCAATGAAAAATGCTAATCCGTATGGTCGCATTATCCACTTTGGTATCCGAGAACACGCGATGGGATCGATATTAAATGGCATCGCATTAAGTGGCTTAACAAAAGCATTTGCAGGCACATTCGCAGTTTTCAGCGATTACATGAGACCTGCAGTTCGTTTGGCAGCTCTCATGAAACTGCCTTCTACATTTGTTTGGACTCATGATTCAATCGGATTAGGTGAAGATGGGCCAACACATCAACCCGTTGAACACTTTGCCGCACTTCGTGCGATTCCAGATTTAGATGTAATCAGACCAGCAGATGCCAATGAAGTTGCAGCGGCATGGCGTGTAATTATTCAACGTCGCAAAGCGTGTGGAATTTTGCTTTCCAGACAAAATTTGCCAGTTTTTGATCGCTCGGTATCTGGTTCATTAGATGGTGTAGCTCGTGGTGCTTACATTCTTAAAGAAGCTAGTTCAACCCCTCAAGTAATTTTGATGGCCACGGGATCCGAAGTTGCATTGGCTGTTGCTAGTGCACAAGCGTTGGAAACTTCCGGTATCTCAACACGTGTAGTGAGCGTTCCATGTTTTGAGTGGTTTAACGAACAGACACAATCCTACAAAGATGAAATTCTTCCCCCCTCAATAAAGGCTCGGGTGAGCATCGAAGCCGGAATTGCGCAGGGTTGGCGTGATTATGTGGGTGATAACGGTGCTTCTATTTCACTCGAGCATTACGGTGCGTCAGCCAGTGCCAATGTTTTATTTAAGGAGTTCGGTTTTACGGTAGATAATGTCGTTGCAACAGCGAAAAAGGTACTTTCTTGATTACTAATGACATCACAAAAGCAGGCACATCGATTTGGTTAGATGACTTATCGCGAGCAAAGTTAACTGGTACTGATGCACAAAGTTTGCCATCTCGTATTGCCAACTCAGGGGTCGTCGGAGTAACAACTAATCCAAGTATTTTTAACTCTGCAATTACAGGCTCAGCCGATTACGCGGATGACATTGCCTCTATGAAGTCCCTCTCCCCCGAAGAAATAGTTAAGAAACTTACAACTGATGATGTAAGAGTTGCCTGTGATCTCTTTGCTGATATTTACAAGAATTCATCTGGAGTAGATGGCCGAGTGAGTATTGAAGTAGATCCTCGTTTGGCTCATGACACACAAAACACAATTTCCGAGGGTAAATCCCTTTGGCAGATAGTAGATCGCCCTAATCTCTTAATTAAAGTGCCTGCAACCAAAGCTGGATTACCTGCGATTACTGAGTTAATTGCTAGCGGAATCAGTGTCAATGTCACATTGATTTTTTCTTGTCTACGTTATGAAGAAGTAATAGACGCTTTTATTCAGGGAATAGAAGAAGCGCAAAAACGTGGTGTTGATTTATCAATCATTCACAGTGTCGCTTCTTTCTTCGTTAGTCGTATAGATACATCGGTTGATCGCCAACTCAAAGAGATAAACACCCAAACGAGCCTTGAACTTCTTGGGCAAGCAGCGATAGCTAATGCCGTGCTTGCCTATGAACTATTTCTCACAAAATCCACATCTGCACGATGGATGAAGTTAAAAGATACTGGGGCGCATATGCAGCGTCCACTATGGGCTTCAACTGGTGTTAAAGATCCAACTTATGATGACACTAGGTACGTCATGGATTTAATTGCACCCTCCACCGTCAACACGATGCCGCAATCTACGTTGGATGCTGTGATAGATCATGGCAAATTTCATGGAAATACAATTACACCAGCAATAGAACACTCACATATGGCACTTGCTCAACTCTCTAAAAATGGAGTCTCCCTCAATCACATCACCGAAACTTTAGAAGTAGAAGGAGTCGCTGCTTTCGCTAAAGCGTGGCAAGCACTCTTGGATGACGTAGATAAGGTTCGTAATGCATGATTGAAGTTCGATATAAGAAGAGCGAACTTGTTGATCAGGATTCTGCGCTATTCAAAACATTGTCTGACGCTCACTTGCGACTTATCAAGAAAGATTTCACTATCTGGGGTCCCGAGGCCAGTGAAGAGGCCAAGGTTCGCTTAGGGTGGATTGACTTACCTACAGATTCACGAGAATTGTTGGCGCAACTAGATGCACTCACGGCCAAGTTTCGACATCTGAGCACGGTTGTTTTATGTGGAATGGGTGGGTCTTCTCTCGGTCCTGAAGTAATCGCACAAACATACGGTAAAGAACTTATTGTGCTGGATTCGACTGATCCTAATTACGTTGCACATTCTTTACCTGAGAAGTTAGATGCAACACTTGTAATTATCGGATCTAAATCAGGATCAACAATAGAAACAGCTAGTCAAAAAGTACTCTTTGAAAATCGCTTTGAAGCAGCGGGCTTGGATAAAACTAAACACATGATCATTGTTACTGATCCAAATTCTCCTCTTGATATTGCATCCCGTAAATCTGGGTTCACAGTTGTCAATGCAAATCCGAATGTAGGAGGTAGGTTCAGTGTTTTGGGCGCATTTGGTCTCGTATCCTCTGCATTTCTAGGCATTGATGTTTCAATCATTCTAGATAGTGCAGCAGATACCAAGGAGTCCTTGATTCGCGATCCCTATCCAGCACTTCTTGCTGCTTACGCAATCATTACTGGAACTGAGCAATATTTTGCCGTAACAGATGAGAATTCAAAGATGCCTGGCCTATCGGACTGGATAGAACAACTTGTTGCTGAATCAACCGGTAAGAACGGAGTAGGTCGTCTGCCGATTGTCATTGCTAAAGCAGAAGACCCACTACCGCCACAAACACTTACGGTTTCATTTGCCGCCGAAACTGATTTAGTGATTGCTGGAGATTTAGGTTCGCAATTTTTCTTTTGGGAATGGGTAACCGCGCTCGTTGGTGCGGGGTTGTCAATCGATCCTTTTAACCAACCAAATGTTCAGGAATCCAAATTAGCAAGTGGAGCACTATTAGCAACATGGGGACATTCAATTCCCGCACTTAAAAATGCCGGCTCGGATAAATCCATCGCTTACTTCCACGAAGCTGATAATGCAACAACTCTGCTCAAGGATTTCCTCAATCAAATTCAAGACAATGGTTACCTAGCAATAATGGCTTACCTGGATCGAGAAAAAGACTCAGAACTTATGCAACTTCGAAACATACTTGCTCGCAAAACTTCAAAAGCCGTAACTTTTGGATGGGGGCCACGGTTTTTGCATTCAACTGGGCAATATCACAAGGGTGCGCAACCAAATGGATCATTCCTGCAGATAACAGGTGCGAGCGATGTTGACTTTAACATTCCAGGAGAGAATTTCACTTTTAAATCTCTTATAGCCGCGCAAGCAAATGGAGATCAAAACGCCATTGCTGTCCGTGGATTACCGATATTACGATTGCACTTACTAAATCGCGCGCAGGGAATTACGCAATTACTCGCTATTGCTAGGGAGCTTTAGTCATCCCCGCGTAATTTGCGGAGTGCTTCATCAAGAATCTTTGCGCCTTCGGCATCGCTTCTGCGTTCTTTTACATATGCCAAGTGAGTTTTATATGGCTCATTCTTAATTGGACTAGGCGGATTGGCTTTATCGCGACCTGCAGGATAACCGCACTTAGGGCAATCCCATTCTGCAGGAATTACAACACTCTCTTCTTCTGCAAATGATGGACGCACTTCATGTCCATTTGCACACCAATAAGAAACATGTGAACGAGCAATCGCTTCTCCACGTTCTGCCTCGCCCATTGGGCCTGCACCAACGCGACTACCGCGAATTGCACTTGCCATGTATTGCTCCTACCTATTAAGAGTTATTTAAGAGTTATTACTTGAGAACTAAACTTAAAGCTACAACACCAGCGAACCAGAGACCGCCCACAACAATTGTTATGCGATCTAAATTGCGTTCTACGACAGAAGAGCCGCCATAGTTAGAAGAGATGCCGCCACCAAACAAGTCAGATAATCCGGCGCCTTTTCCTTTGTGCAAGAGAACAAGAAGGATCATAAGAACGCTGGTGATTACCAGAATAATTGAGAGTGCTAACTTCACGCGATTGTGCTCCTTTTATGCTTTCACGCCCGAGATGGTGGGCAGGTGGATAAGGATACCTGTTTAGGCGGGGACTTTCCTACTTATGAAACAGCGTAGAACTTCGTGATTTTGCCTAATTCTTCGGGATCCAGACTTGCTCCACCAATGAGGGCACCGTCCACATTCTCCTTTTTCATTATTTCCACAATGTTGGAAGACTTCACAGAACCACCATAAAGAATGCGCATATTTGCAGCGATCTCTGCACTTCCAATTGATTCAATTTCTTCTCGTATGGCGGCGCATACTTCTTCGGCATCCTCCGGAGTTGCAGTTTTCCCAGTACCGATAGCCCAAACAGGTTCGTATGCGATAACAATCTTCTTTAAATCTGGTTTATGAAAACCTTCGAGGCCGGCACGAATTTGTCTGACAACGTGGCTTACGTGGGCTCCAGTTTCACGAACTGATAGCTCTTCTCCTACGCAAAATATTGGAGTTAATTCATTAGCGAGAGCTGCTTTTATTTTACGATTGATAAGTGCATCATCTTCGTGATGTACAGCCCTGCGCTCACTATGGCCGATCACTACAAATGTGCAACCAAGCTTTGCCAACATTGATCCTGAAATATCTCCAGTAAAAGCACCACTTGCTTCTGGCGAAATATCTTGAGCACCGTAAAGAAGACGTAAACGATCTCCATCTACAAGGGTTTGAATAGATCGAATATCTGTAAATGGTGGAATGATCGCGACATCAACTTCGTCGTAATCTTTATCCGTAAGGCTGTAGACAAGCTTTTGCGCTACTGCGATGGCTTCTAGGTGATTGAGGTTCATCTTCCAATTACCAGCCATTAATGGTTTACGCATTTATTACAGCCCACTTTCATAAGTTAATAAATCAAAGTCCTAAGGCCGCTAAGCCAGGTAGAACCTTTCCTTCAAGGTACTCGAGCGATGCCCCGCCACCGGTTGAAATATAACCGAAATCAGAATCCTTAAATCCTAATGCACGCACCGCAGCAGCAGAATCTCCCCCGCCAACTACAGAAATGCCACCGACTTCAGTAAGTGCTTGGGCCACCACCTTTGTACCATGCGCAAAATTCGCAAATTCAAATACACCCATTGGTCCATTCCAAAATACGGTTTTGCATTTCTTTATCGCGTCAGCGAACGCTAAAGCAGAATCAGGACCGATATCTAATCCCATTTGATCAGAGGGCATCTGATCTGCTGGTACAACAGTTGGTGTCGCTGCTTCTTTAAATTCTGGTGCAACAACAATGTCTGTGGGCAAAACTAGCGTGACACCTTTGCTAGCGGCGGTCGCTATAAGTTCTTTAACGGTTGGAATCAAATCAGTTTCAACTAGAGATGAACCGATTTCTTTTCCATTAGCGGCTAGGAATGTAAAGACCATTCCACCACCAATTGCCATGACATCTACTTTGGATAATAAATTCGAAATAACGCCAATCTTGTCCGATACTTTGGCTCCTCCGAGTACAACCCCATAAGGCCTCTCCGGAGATTGCGTTAATTTCTTAAGAACTTCTACTTCAGCCTGAATCAAAAAACCAGCCGCATTAGGTAACAAGGCAGGAAGATCATAAACAGATGCGTGTTTGCGATGGACGGCTCCGAAACCATCTCCGACGTATACATCGACAAGAGCTGCTAGTTCGGAAGCGAATGCTGCACGCTCTGCATCATCTTTACTTGTCTCTGCCTTGTTAAATCGTAAGTTTTCCAGAAGCGTTATTGCAGCGCCATTAGTTGAAATGAAATCAACTCTTTGACCAAGTAACTCTTCTAATTTCTTTGCAACGGGTGCCAAGGAAAGTTCAGGTTTGATTTCACCTTTAGGGCGACCTAAGTGAGCCCCGATAACAATTGAAGCGCCACGTTCTAGTAAATTCTTAATTGTTGGCAGGGATGCACGAATGCGGCCATCATCTGTGATTACGCCATCTTTTAAAGGAACGTTTAAATCACATCGGAGGAAAACGCGCTTACCTGCTACATCAAGTGAAGCAAGTGAATCCATTACAGCGTTTTACCAACGTACGTAATCAGATCCACAAGTCGGTTTGAATATCCCCACTCGTTGTCATACCAACCAACAACTTTTGCTGTTGTGCCGATTACTTTGGTAAGTCCACCATCGACTATGCATGAAGAAGGATCTGTAACGATGTCGGAAGAGACAATTGGATCTTCGGTGTACGTCATGTATCCCTTAAGTGAACCTTCTGCGCCCTTCTTAAGAGCTGCGTTAATTTCTGCCGCGCTCACTTCTTTAGAGAGCTCAACTGATAGATCTACTACCGAACCAGTTGGGACTGGAACGCGAAGTGCATAACCATCGAGCTTGCCCTTGAGTTCTGGAAGAACAAGGCTAATTGCCTTTGCAGCACCAGTAGACGTAGGAATGATGTTTGTCGCTGCGGCACGAGCACGGCGAAGGTCCTTGTGTGGGAAGTCCAAAATAACCTGATCATTTGTATACGCATGAACTGTTGTCATTAATCCACGGACGATTCCAAAATTATCATTAAGAACCTTTGCCATAGGAGCAAGGCAGTTAGTGGTACATGACGCATTAGAAATAATGTTATGAGATGCAGGGTCATACTTTTCATGATTTACGCCCATCACAATTGTGATGTCTTCATCAGTTGCGGGTGCTGAGATAATTACCTTTTTCGCTCCTGCTGTGATGTGCTTTTGAGCATCTGCGGCTTTGGTAAAAATTCCGGTGGATTCAATTACAACATCGGCGGCGACAGACTTCCAAGGCAAATTAGCTGGATCACGCTCTGCAAAAACTTTGATAACTTTTCCACCGACTGTGAGGGTGTCAGCAGTGTGAGTAACTTCTAGACCTAGGCGACCCAGAATTGAGTCATATTTCAACAAATGCGCGAGCGTTGCGTTATCTGTTAGGTCATTGATTCCTACAATATTGATGTTCGGATTGTTAAGGCTTGCACGAAAAAAGTTTCTGCCAATACGACCAAATCCATTAATTCCAACGTTAATCATCTGTGTTCCTCGCTTGTTAGGGGGCCCAATTAATACGAGCCTTGAAAAATGACCCTCGTGCACCACAACGCTGGGGTATGGATGAACTCTATCAGCAGAGCGTTATTACTTAAAAGTAGAGATTACTGAGCGCCTTTTTAGTTCAATAAATCTGGCGATAATCCAGCTTCAGTATCAGGAATTCCTAATTCACCCGCTCGTTTATCTGCCATAGCAAGCAAGCGACGAATCCGTCCAGCAATTGCGTCCTTAGTCATTGGAGGAACAGCGAGTGAACCTAACTCTTCCAAACTGGCCTGACCGTGACTGATACGCAATTCACCAGCTTCTTTTAAATGATCCGGAATAGTTGGCCCAAGAATTTCCATCGCACGAGATACACGCGCAGATGCTGCAACGGCAGCCCTTGCAGAACGGCGTAAATTTGCATCATCAAAATTAGCTAAGCGATTCGCCGTTGCTCGAACTTCACGGCGCATTCTTCGTTCTTCCCAAGCAAGAACACTTTCGTGAGCACCGAGACGAGTGAGCAAAACACCGATTGCATCACCATCTCGAATAACCACGCGATCAACACCACGTACTTCGCGCGCTTTAGCAACTATTCCAAGGCGACGTGCTGCGCCAACTAATGCAAGTGCTGCTTCAGGACCTGGACATGTAATTTCAAGTGAAGAAGATCGCCCTGGTTCTGTCAACGATCCATGAGCTATGAAAGCACCACGCCACGCTGCTTCTGAATCACAAATTGCGGCAGAAACAACTTGAGGTGGCAATCCCCGAACAGGTCGTGAATTCGCATCTACTAAACCAGTTTGGCGAGCAAGTGCATCACCTTCGTTAATTACACGAACTACATAGCGTGAACCTTTGCGCAATCCACTTGAAGACAGAACTGCTAAATCACTTTCGTGTCCATAAATATCAGAAATATCTTTACGCAATCGACGTGCACTCTGAGCAGTATCTAATTCAACTTCAATGACAATTTTGCCAGCCGCAATATGTAATCCCCCGGCAAAACGCAGAAGAGAAGATACTTCGGCTTTGCGGCAACACGGCTTCGTTATCGCCAAACGGCTGAGTTCATCTTTTACTGCTGCTGTCATTGCCATGTGCTTATCCAACCAAAGATTTGTCCATGATGTGGCTCAAAGCAGAAATTAATTTCTTCACATCATGGTGCAGACTTCCTGGAAATTGACGCAGATCTGCGACGTGTAAATTGCCGCCAAAACTCTCAACAAGTAGTTGAAGCCTCTGTCCATCTTCTAATTCAGCTTCATCGATTAATACATGATCAATTTTCATCTCAGGTGCGTATTTATGAAGCATTTCAAGATGTTCAACTGGGGTATTTCCAGCGAATTCATCAGCTTGTGCATCGGTATGTGAATCTAAATTAAGAATAATGATTCTCTTGGCCTGACATTGAGAAAGGGATTTGCGTTGTTCGTCCACTAATAAATGTGGAAGCACACTAGAAAACCAGGACCCTGGGCCAACTGTGATCCAATCGGCTTGTTCGATCGCCTTTAATGCCACAGGCAGTGCAGTTGGATTATCCGGAACCAAGTGGAGCGATTTCAATTTTCCCGCAGCAGTAGCGACTTGAACTTGCCCTTGCACTTTTTGTAAAACACCTGCATTTTCAAAAGTTGCTTCGATATCTAATGGCGTTGCGGCCATTGGCAATACTCGTCCTACAACTTTTAATAAAGCTGCTACTCGGTCCAAACCAACAACCGGATCCTCATCTCGATCCCAAAGAGCTGCCAATAAAAGATTACCAACGGCATGACCATTGAGAACTCCATCGCTTGTAAACCGATACTGCAAAATATCTGCCCAGCTTCTGCCCCATTCATCATCTGCACACAACGCAGCTAACGCCATTCGTAAATCTCCAGGAGGAAAGATGGGAAATTCCTGTCGCAAACGTCCGCTAGACCCGCCGTTATCTGCAACTGTAACAATTGCTGTTATTTCATTTGTTAATTTACGAACCGCTGCAAGCGTCGCTGCAAGGCCATGTCCCCCACCCAAACACACAACACGTGGATTACCCTGAGAACTCATTCACGTCCAACATCTCGGTGTGAAGCATGTGCGCTAATTGTGAATCCTGCGCCTTCTCCATCTAACTTGTCTGCGATTTCACGTGCTACCGAAACACTACGGTGCTTTCCACCTGTGCAACCAATGGCAACAGTGAGATATTTTTTACCTTCGCGCAAATACCCTGGCAACATCTGTTGGATAAGTGAAACATACGTATTAACGAATTCGCTAACACCTGGGTTTGCTAAAACAGTTGACTTAACTTTTTCATCTAAACCAGATAGCGGTCTTAACTCTGGAACCCAATGTGGATTTGGTATAAAACGACAATCCAGCACGAGATCAGCGTCGACTGGAATTCCGTATTTGTAACCAAAAGAAAGCACATTGACCCTAACGGATTGCGTTAAACCTTGAGCAAATATTTCGGCTGTCCGCTTTTCTAATTGATGAACATTCAAATTGGAAGTGTCAATGACAACATCAGCTTGGGCTAAAAGATCCTGGAGCTTCTCGCGTTCGGCCGCAATTCCATCGACGATGCGACCTGAACCCTGAAGTGGATGGGGCCTGCGAGTTGATTCGAATCTTTGCACAAGTGCTTGATCTGTTGCGTCTAGAAAAGCAACGCGAAAATTAGTTCCGGATTTTTTAATTTGGGATAAAGAAGAGGCTAATTCGTCAAAGAATTTACCACCGCGCACATCTACGACAACAGCGAGAGCACCAATTTCAGAGTTCGAACTTTGATTGATGAGATCAGATAGCAAGGTTGGCGGAAGATTATCAACAACATACCAACCCAGATCTTCCAGAGCATGAGCCACGGTAGAACGACCCGCACCCGACATTCCGGTTAAAATCAAAACCTCTTTACTCATGCTCGTATCTTTGCCTACCTGTCAAGCATCTTCAATAACGCCTGTGGCCATATCCATTTTTGTCGAGTGCGCAGTAGATAGGAATTCAAAAACTATTGCAGCAATCTTCTCTCCGATACCCGGAGTCATAGCAATGTCCTCAAGAGTTGCTTTCTTCAGTGCTGCAACTGAACCGAAACGTTCTAACAACGCATTTCTGCGGTTGGGCCCTAATTGCTCTATCTCATCAAGAATTGATTCAAGCATAACTTTAGAGCGCCTTGACCTATGAAATGAGATTGCGAATCGATGGGCTTCATCGCGAATTCGTTGTAATAAATACAAACCTTCGCTCGTGCGTGGCAAAATAATTGGATCGGTCTGTTCTGGCACCCACACTTCTTCTAAACGTTTTGCCAAGCCGCATAAAGCGATGTCAGCAATACCCAACTCATTCATAGCTCGCTGAGCTGCGCTCACTTGTGGCGCACCACCGTCGACCACAATTAATTGAGGTGGATATGCGAACTTACTTAACTTTCCTCCGGCCTGAATTATTTCAGCGCTATCTACAACTCGATCGTTGAGCAATCTCTTTAATCTTCGAGTGATAACTTGATGCATCGCGCGGGTGTCATCAAAACCATCCTTGGTATCGATAATGAATCTGCGGTATTCACTCTTTTTTGCAACTCCATCCTCAAATACCACCATAGATGCAACCACTGAAGTTCCAGATATATTTGAAATATCGAAACATTCGATGCGCAGAGGTGTTTTTTCTAGGCCTAACTCTTCTTCAATCTCCAAGAGCGCCTTGCCCGAGACTGCTGCATCACTTGCTCTTTTGCTCATGAATTGAACCAGCGCATAATGCGCGTTTCGTTTGACGGTTTCTAGTAGTTCAACTTTTTCGCCTCGTTGCGGAACCTTTAAAGTTACTTTGCTGTGGGCAAGAGATGTGAGCCATTGCTCCAATGATTCGATATCGGCCGGGTGTGAATTCAAATAAATAGATTCAGGTATCTCGGTTGTTTCCGTACCGTAGATAGAGAATAAGAGCGAAGCCCATTGATCGTCACCTTCTAATGCGTGTTCTTGATTAACAATCCACGACCGTGATCCCTTGATAGAGCCGCGCCGTAACATAAAAATCGATCCAGCTGCGTGAAGCCCTTCTTCATGAATCGCGATGAAATCTCCATCTAATTCATCAGATAAATTCCCTTGTGTTGAGCGCTGAGCTTTTTCAAAAGATTCGATTTGATCTCTGATTCGTGCGGCACGTTCAAATTCTTCGCGCTCTGATGCCAACTCCATCTCAGATTGCAGCGCTGGCAAAAGATCCTGCATGCCAGCTTCCATAAATGCATCAAGTTTATGAACAATTTGCTTGTGTTCTTCAGGTGTCACCCAGCCAACGCAGGGAGCAGCGCACTTACCAATATCTCCCAACAGGCATTGGCGTTTGCTCTTTTGTGCCCGCGCAAAGTTACCTGCGCTACAAGATCTCACCGGAAAAACCTTTAATAGGATATCAAAAGTATTACGTAGCGCCCATGCATTTGTATAAGGCCCAAAATACTTAAGTCCTGGACGTTTTTCTTTTCTTGTAACAAATATCCTAGGAAACTCATCCTGCATGGCAATCGCAAGATATGGGTATGACTTGTCATCCTTGAACTGAACGTTATAAGTAGGGTGATACTGCTTAATCCAAGAAAACTCCAGAGCCAATGCTTCTAACTCGGTGTTAACTACAGTCCAATCTACACGTACAGCTTCATGCACCATTCGATTAGTTTTATGAGCAAGATTGGATTGAAAGTATGAACTCAGTCGATTCTTGAGATTTTTTGCTTTGCCTACATAAATAATCTTGTCGCTCTTATTATAGAAGCGATACACACCAGGCTCTTCAGGAATATCGGTAGGACGATAACTTGCTGGATCGGCCATGACTACTTCTTCTTCGCAGGCGCTTTGCGGTTTGTTTTCAAAATCTCAGAAAGAAAATGTCCCGTATAACTTGCTGCTATTTTTGAAACTTGTTCAGGTGTTCCTTCTGCAACAACTGTTCCACCTCGGAATCCACCTTCAGGACCCATATCAATAACCCAATCAGAGGATTTAATAACATCCAAATTGTGTTCGATAACAACAACAGTGTTTCCGGATTCCACGAGTCGATTAAGTACGCCTAGTAATTTATTAACATCTTCGAAGTGAAGTCCAGTTGTTGGTTCATCTAGGACATAAATCGTGCGCCCGGTTGATCTGCGTTGTAGTTCTGTTGCTAGCTTTACGCGTTGCGCTTCTCCTCCAGAAAGTGTTGGTGCTGATTGGCCCAATCGAACGTACCCCAAACCCACATCGCATAAGGTTTTAAGGAAACGAGAAATTGTAGGCACCGATTCAAAGAAAGTATGGGCTTGCTCAATCGGCATATTGAGAACATCGGCGATAGTTTTGCCTTTGTAGTGAACCTCTAAAGTTTCGCGGTTATAACGCGCACCATGACAGATTTCGCAAGGAACATACACATCTGGCAAGAAGTTCATCTCAATCGTGATGGTTCCATCGCCAGAACAGTTCTCGCAGCGCCCACCTTTTACGTTAAACGAAAAGCGCCCTTGTTGATATCCGCGAACTTTAGCCTCTGTTGTTTCAGCAAAAAGCGCACGAACTTTATCAAAAACGCCTGTGTAGGTGGCTGGATTAGAACGAGGCGTACGACCAATTGGTGATTGATCAACGTGCACCACTTTATCCAACAGATCAACGCCAGTAACAGTGCGATGGCGACCTGGAACTATACGGGCGCCATTTAGTTTGTTGGCTAAGACGCTATATAAAATATCGTTTACTAGTGTTGATTTTCCAGAACCACTCACACCTGTTACGGATACAAATACTCCCAGCGGTATTTCAACATCTATATCCTTCAGGTTATTCTCTTTAGCACCCTTGATCACCAACTTACGTTTGGCATCGAGTGCTCGACGTTTACTCGGTATCTCAATGGATTTACGTCCACTTAAGTAAGCACCAGTTATGGATTCTTTAGAATCAATCAGTGATTGATAATCACCTGAAACAACAACTTTTCCACCATGTTCCCCAGCGCCCGGACCAATATCTACAATCCAATCTGCGGCGCGAATAGTTTCTTCGTCATGTTCGACAACGATTAAAGTATTTCCCAGATCGCGCAGACGAGTAAGGGTGTCAATTAAGCGACGGTTATCTCTCTGATGTAAACCAATGCTTGGTTCATCCAAAACATATAGAACCCCAACTAATCCAGAACCTATTTGAGTCGCCAGACGAATTCTCTGTGCTTCGCCACCAGAAAGTGTTGCCGCCGGACGCGCTAAGGAGAGGTAATCCAAGCCAACGTCTAATAAGAATCCCAGGCGAGCATGCACTTCTTTCATCACTCGTTCAGCAATCTGTGCTTCACGAGCATTAAGTGAAATCTTCTTTAAAAATTCTGCGCACTCTGCAATGGAGAGTTCACAAATCTGAGCAATTGATAAATCCCCCACTGTTACGGCAAGCACTTCCGGCTTTAATCGAGCGCCTTTACATACCGAACATGGAATCTGGCGCATATACGCCTCATATTTTTCACGGCTGTAATCACTATCGGTTTCTCCATGGCGTCGATGAATGAAAGGAACTACACCTTCAAAGCCACTTGTGTGATTACGAACCCGACCATAGCGATTCTTGTACTTTACGTGAACTTCGTATTCGTATCCATTAATAATTGCTTCTCGAGCTTTTTCCGGCAGACGCTTCCATGGAGTATTCAATGAAAACTTTACATCCTCAGATAGTGCTTCAAGTAAGCGTAAGAAATACTCAGAAGATTGTCCGCCCGACCAAGGCGCAATTGCTCCTTCGTAAATAGAGATTGAATCATCAGGAATTATGAGTTCTTCATCAACTTCTAGTTTTGTACCGATACCCGTGCACTCTGGGCACGCTCCAAATGGAGAGTTAAAGGAGAATGAGCGCGGTTCAAGCTCTTCAAAAGACAAATTGCAATCATGGCAAGCAAGGTGTTCGCTAAAGGTACGTTCTTTATCCACCCCTTTTGCATCAACAAAGTCCAACAACACAATTCCGGACGCCAATCGCAGTGCCGTTTCGATCGAATCTGTTAAACGAGACTTTGACTCTGCTTTTGCGCTCAGACGATCTACAACAACTTCGATTGTATGTTTTTCTTGCTTCTTCAGTTTTGGAGCATCACTTAGGGCAACTATTTGTCCGTCGATTCGAGCGCGGGCGTAACCTGAAGCAATGAGTTCTGCGAATAGATCAACAAATTCGCCTTTACGAGCCCGAACCACTGGTGCCAAAATTTGGAATTTAGTTGTTGGTGGCATCGTGAGAATTTGGTCAACAATTTGTTGCGGGCTTTGTCGCGTAACGGCCTTGCCACAATTAGGGCAGTGTGGACGACCTGCTCGTGCAAAAAGAAGTCTTAGGTAATCATAAACCTCTGTAATCGTTCCAACAGTTGAACGTGGATTACGGTTCGTTGATTTTTGATCAATTGAAACTGCAGGTGATAATCCTTCGATGAAATCAACATCAGGCTTATCCATCTGCCCTAAAAATTGACGAGCGTAGGCAGACAAAGATTCGACGTATCTACGTTGGCCTTCAGCGAAAATCGTGTCAAAAGCCAAACTAGATTTTCCTGAGCCAGATAAACCTGTAAATACGATCAACGATTCGCGAGGTAATTCAATAGAAACATCTTTGAGATTGTGTTCGCGAGCACCGCGCACGATTAACTTATCGATGCTCATTAATGTCCCGCTTCCTGCATCGCTCTAAGTTCCTTTTTTAGATCTCTAATTTCATCGCGTAGACGTGCCGCCAACTCGAAGGACAGTTCTGCGGCGGCACTTCTCATCTGATCAGTGAGCGACTCTATCAATGCGACTAACTCTTGGCGCGGCAAAGAACCTGCGTTCTTGCTGCGCAAGCCAATCGGCGGCGCACTTGCTGACTTAGATTTACGTCCCGAAGCAAGTAGCTCATCGGTGTCATCGCTTTCGCGATTAATTAGATCAGTAATGTCTGCGATTTTCTTTCGTAGAGGTTGAGGATCTACGCCACGTTCGAGGTTATAGGCAACTTGCTTGGCCCTGCGACGATTTGTTTCATCAATAGCTTTGGCCATCGACTTAGTGATGTTATCGGCGTACATATGAACTTCGCCTGAAACATTTCGTGCTGCTCGGCCAATGGTCTGAATCAACGATGTTGCAGAACGTAAAAATCCTTCTTTGTCAGCATCCAAGATAGCAACGAGGGAAACTTCAGGTAAATCTAAACCTTCACGCAATAGGTTAATTCCGATTAACACATCAAATGTTCCTGTACGTAATTCGCGGAGTAATTCAACTCTACGCAAAGTATCCACTTCTGAGTGCAGGTACTGCACCTTTATACCCTTTTCTTGCAGGTACTCAGTCAGATCTTCAGACATTTTCTTAGTCAATGTTGTTACTAGAACGCGCTCATTCTTCTCAGTTCGAATTTTGATTTCGGCTAGCAAATCATCAATCTGCCCCTTGATTGGCTTAACAATAATTTGAGGATCAACTAAGCCAGTAGGACGAATAACTTGTTCAACTACATCGTTATCAACTTTGCCTAATTCATAGGGTCCAGGAGTCGCTGACAAATAAACCTTCTGGCCCACGCGATCCAAGAACTCTGGCCATTTAAGAGGACGATTATCTAACGCGCTTGGAAGACGAAAACCGTGTTCGACCAGCGTTCGCTTTCGTGAAGCGTCACCTTCAAACATCGCACCTATTTGTGGAACTGTTACGTGGCTTTCATCTATCACAACAAGAAAATCCTCTGGGAAATAGTCGAGTAAACAATTCGGAGCCGAACCTGGATCGCGACCATCTAAGTGACGAGAGTAATTTTCGATTCCAGAGCAAAAACCCAACTGTTCCATCATTTCTAAGTCAAAGGTAGTTCGCATTCGCAAGCGTTGGGCTTCAAGTAACTTGCCTTGTTTTTCAAATAGATTTAATTGGATCTGTAACTCATCAGTGATGTCCCCCATGGCCCGTTTCATTGTCTCCGGCCCGGCGGCATAATGAGTTGCAGGAAATACATACATTTCTTCTTCTTCTCGAACGATTTCTCCAGTAAGTGGATTTAAGGTTGTTATGCGTTCGATTTCATCACCAAACATTTCGATGCGAAGAGCAAGTTCTTCATACATAGGAATGATTTCGATCGTATCTCCACGGACTCGAAATGTTCCACGTTCAAATGCCATGTCATTGCGTTTGTACTGGACATCGACAAATCGGCGTAGAAGCACGTTACGTTCGATCTCATCGCCTACCCGCAGCTTGATCATTCGATCAACATATTCTTGGGGCGTACCGAGACCATAAATACAGGACACGGTTGCAACCACAATTACATCTCGTCTAGTTAAAAGTGAGTTTGTTGCTGAGTGACGCAAACGCTCTACTTCATCATTGACGCTGGAATCCTTTTCGATGAATGTGTCTGTCTGTGGAACATACGCTTCTGGTTGGTAATAGTCGTAATACGAAACAAAGTACTCAACAGCATTGTTAGGCAAAAGTTCACGGAATTCATTAGCGAGCTGTGCGGCCAATGTTTTATTGGGCGCCAGCACAAGTGTTGGGCGTTGTAACTTCTCAATCATCCACGCGGTTGTTGCAGATTTACCTGTTCCGGTCGCACCTAAGAGGACAACATCTTGTGCGCCAGCATTTATGCGTTTTACTATTTCTGCGATTGCAGTTGGCTGATCACCTGCTGGTACGTAATCACTGATTACTTGGAAAGGCTCAACTCGCCTTTGAAGATCAGTAATAGGGCGCATATGCAGAACTCTATCCGCGTGGCTCTATATTTGCGCGCGAGGCAAAATTGTTGATTCCCAGACGTTCTCTACTTGGCGCAAAAGTCCATCTTCGTCGCCATCATTTGTTAAAACGCAGTCGGCGATAGCCCGGCGCTCTTCTTCACTAGCCTGCGCTGCCATTCTTTTTTCAATATCAGAGTGAAACAT
>CAITAV010000027.1 GCA_903890345.1 uncultured Actinomycetes bacterium | reverse complement strand
TGGATCATCCTCATCTTCTGGCATATCAATGTCATTTATTTCTAAGAAGTCGGATGCAACTGCGTAATCAAGTGCGCATGTGACATCACTTAAGAACATTGTGATGTGCGAACCGAGTACGCGAATTAACATAAAGAACTCTTCATCAATTGCAATCAGTGCAATTGCGCCACCATTTGTCTGTTGTGATTTAAGTCGGTCGATTACTTGCGCAAGATCATGTGCATCGGGAAGAAGTGCCAACGTCCAACGACCATCTTCATGCCAGGCGGCAACGGCGATATCAACATCGTTAATGAGATCTGAGTTACTTATCTGTTCCATATCTCACCTTTCCCCGTTGAAAAGTACAGCCGAAAAGTACAGGAGCATCCTTACACTCATTTCAAGAGAATAAAAGCCCTGTACGCTAGGGAACATGAAAGTTCACGTCGCCAACCACCCGCTGATTTCTCATAAATTGACCGTTTTGCGTGACGAAAGAACTGATTCGCCAACATTTAGACATCTCGTTGAAGAACTTGTAACTCTGCTGGCATACGAAGCAACACGCGATGTGCAGACAGTGAAAGTAAAAATTAAAACTCCGGTGACAGAGACCGAAGGCTTAAAGATGGCTTCTCCGCGTCCGATCGTTGTGCCAATTTTGCGCGCAGGTCTTGGAATGCTCGAAGGAATGTCACGCCTTGTGCCAAATGCCGAAGTTGGTTTTCTCGGAATGGTGCGCGATGAAAAAACTTTGCAAGCTAGCACTTACGCCAATCGCCTTCCAGATGATCTTTCTGGTCGTCACTGCTTCGTTTTGGATCCAATGCTTGCAACGGGTGGAACGCTAGTTGCAGCACTCAATTATTTAATCGAACGCGGAGCAACAGAGATCACAGCGATTTGCATCTTGGCAGCTCCTGAAGGAATTGCAACGATGGAAAAAGCGTTTGCTAACGCAAAGATTCCAATCACAGTTGTTACTGGCGCACTTGATGAAAAATTAAATGAACGCGGTTACATAGTTCCCGGTCTTGGAGATGCTGGCGACCGCTTGTACGGTGTCGTATAAATGGCATCCACAAGTCCTGGCTATGGCATAACAATTCGTGTTGAAGGTTCGCCTTCATTACAACCTGTTGCACTTATTACTTCTGCAATTACAGATGCTGGTGCGACTATTACTGCACTCGACGTTGTTGAATCTTTATTAGAAAAAGTCGTTATTGACGTTACGTGTGACACCATCGACGCTGATCACGCAGATCAAATCACGACTGCGATTCGTGCGCATAAGGGTTTAGTAGTTCGCAAGGTTTCTGATCGCACATTCTTATTGCACTTAGGTGGAAAACTCGAAGTTCAATCCAAAGTGCCACTAAAAACTCGCGATGATTTGTCTCGTGCGTACACACCTGGTGTTGCTCGTATTTGCCAAGCAATCGTTGATGATCCAGCTGATGCGCGTCGCCTAACTATTAAGCGCAATACAGTCGCTGTTGTTACTGATGGATCTGCAGTGCTGGGCCTTGGAAATATTGGTCCTGCTGCAGCGCTTCCTGTGATGGAAGGTAAAGCAGCGCTCTTTAAGCGCTTTGCAGATGTTGATGCATGGCCAGTCTGTCTTGATACACAAGATGTCGATGAAATCGTTCGCACAGTGCAATTACTCGCACCTGTCTATGGCGGCATCAACTTAGAAGATATCTCGGCGCCCCGTTGTTTTGAAATCGAAGCACGTCTGCGCGAATTGCTAGATATTCCTGTTTTCCACGATGATCAACACGGAACCGCAATTGTTGTGCTCGCAGCCCTTCGCAACTCATTGAAGTTGGTTAAGAAAAACTTGTCTGATGTGAAGATTGTTTTGAGTGGCGTGGGAGCTGCAGGCAACGCGGTTGCTCGTCTGCTTGTGCTTGATGGTGCAAAGAACATCATTGGCTTTAACGTTGATGGAGTTATTCATCCAGACATGAGAAGTGATGATCCGATGCAACGTTGGTTTATCGAACATAGCAATAAGGATAATTTCAAAGGAACAATGTCAGAAGCCCTGGTCGGCGCCGATGTCTTTATCGGGGTAAGCGCGTCAAATATCTTGGTCGAATCAGATATCGCAGCAATGGCTAAGGGTTCGATTGTCTTTGCACTAGCTAATCCAGATCCAGAGATTGATCCATCCCTTGCTCGTAAGCATGCAACAGTTGTTGCAACAGGACGCAGTGATCAACCAAATCAGATTAACAATGTCTTGGCTTTCCCAGGGATCTTCCGCGGTTTGCTCGATGCCAACGCTAACAAAATTACTGATGAGTTATTAGTCGCTGCAGCAACTGCAATTGCAGATTGTGTTTCGCCAGAACAACTCAACACATCTTTTATTGTTCCAAGCGTCTTTGATGCCCAAGTTGTCACCGCAGTAGCTGCGGCTGTAAGGAAATCGGTGTGATCGAACTCGCTGCGTCCTTTGATTCTCAGCTCTCTTCCCTTGCACCATTTATCTTCTACGTAATTGTTGGTGCAATAGTCTTTATCGAAACAGGCATTTTGCTTGGGTTTTTCTTACCGGGTGATTCAATACTTTTTAGCGCAGGACTAGTTGCAGCAGCACATGGGAATATAAATATTGTCATTCTGGTAACGGTTATCTTCCTTGCAGCATTCTTCGGTGATCAAGTCGGCTTTGTTATCGGCCGCGTATATGGTCGTCCGTACTTAGAAAAACGTGATTCAAAACGAATTCAATCCATGATTG
>CAITAV010000026.1 GCA_903890345.1 uncultured Actinomycetes bacterium | reverse complement strand
TCAAATGGTGAAAAACTCTGTCCTATCCATAGCAAGCCTGTCGAGCTCGTTAATGAAGAGAATTGGTTCTTCAAATTATCAGAATTTACTCAACCACTTCTTGATCACTACAAGAAAAACCCAGATGCATGCCAACCAGAGAGCGCGCGTAACGAAGTTATTTCTTTCCTCGAGGGTGGAGTTTCTGATCTTTCGATTTCCAGATCAACATTTGATTGGGGAATTCCAGTTCCGTGGGACACCAAGCAAGTTGTTTACGTTTGGTTTGATGCACTTCTAAATTACGCAACTGCAGTTGGCCTCACCGATGCACCAGATTCCGATGGTGGCAAGAAGTTTGCACAAACGTGGCCGGCAGATGTTCACTTAGTAGGAAAAGATATTTTGCGTTTCCACGCAGTTATTTGGCCCGCGATGTTAATGGCTGCAGGACTTGCTGTTCCAAAGAAGGTTTTTGCACATGGTTGGTTACTTGTCGGTGGCGAAAAGATGAGTAAGAGCAAGCTCACCGGAATTGCTCCAAGTGATATTACAAATCACTTTGGCGTGGATGCTTTTAGGTATTACTTCTTACGTGCAATTCCATTTGGAAGTGATGGGTCTTTCTCATGGGAAGACATGAGCGCCCGCTATACAAGTGAATTAGCAAATGATTTTGGAAACCTTGCATCACGTCTTGCGGCAATGATTGAAAAATACTGTGATGGAAAGCTTCCGCAAGTCGCTCATGACAAAACACTCGAGGAAGCCCTATCGAACACAGTTTCTAAAGCGGATGAAGCAATGTGCGCCCTTGATTTCCAAGGTGGAATCAACGCAATTATGGATTTCTGCAAACGAGTAAATGGTTATGTGACAGAAAAAGAGCCATGGATTCTTGCAAAGGATCCTGCAAACAAAGTTGTTCTGGAAGAAGTTCTCTACAACACCGCGGAATCATTACGTGCACTCGCAGTTTTGCTCAATTCTGTAATGCCAACAACATGCGAGATTTTGTGGCAAAGTCTTGGTGCACAGGATGCGCTAGGAACTCTTTCATCACAAAAAATTTCTTCAGTTGCCAAGTGGGGTCAGCTACCAGCCGGTGCTCGCGTTACAAAAACTCCAGTGTTATTTCCGCGTCTTGAATCTGCTGAGTAAAACTTGTGGCAGATCGTCATAACCGCGACCTAGATCGCACTCTCGCACCACAACCCGAACCATTATTAGTTCCGACTGTTGATGCACACGCACACTTAGAAATTGTTACGAACGCCGCACCCGATTCAGAAGAGGTGCGAAAAGTATTAGATGACGCACGAGATGCAGGTGTCGATCGCGTTGTTCAAGTGGGTTATTCAGCAGAGCAATCACAATGGTGTGTAGATGCAGCCGATCATTGGAAAGGTAGAGTTCTTGCAGCCGTTGCGCTTCACCCAAATGAGGCACCTGTTGTAGAAGATTTAGAACACGATTGGTCAATCATTGCAAAGCTAGCCGAACACCCTCGCGTTAGAGCAATTGGTGAAACCGGATTAGATTATTTCCGAACACCACCGGAGTTACGTAAGAGGCAACAAGAATCTTTTAAGTGGCATATCGAATTAGCAAAGAAACATAAGAAAGCCCTTGTAATTCATGATCGTGATTCACACGATGATGTGCTCTCTGTATTACTTGAAGTGGGAGCACCCGAACAAACAATTTTTCACTGCTTTTCAGGTGATTTAGAGATGGCCAAAATTTGTGTTGAACGCGGCTACATACTCTCCTTCGCCGGCACATTAACTTTTAAGAATGCACCGCAATTGCGTGAAGCCGTAAAGATTGTTCCAGCAGATCAATTATTGGTTGAAACTGATTCGCCATTCTTAGCCCCATCACCCCACCGTGGAGCATTAAATACACCTGCACAGATTGCAAATATTGTCAGAGCAATGGCTGATGAGAGAAATGTCAGCGATGCAGAACTCGCCACAACTCTTAGCAATAATGCAGAACGTATTTTTGGTTCATTCGTATGACATTGCTCGGTGCAGCACAGATACGTGAGTTAGCAGAAGAACTAGGTATTAAACCTGCTAAATCACTAGGACAAAACTTTGTGATTGATGCCAACATCTGCAGAAAAATTGTTCGCACCGCTGGTGTCACAAGTTCAGATGTTGCTCTAGAAATTGGACCTGGATTGGGTTCACTCACCCTTGCATTACTTGAAAAAGCACGTTCGGTAATAGCAGTTGAAATTGACGAGCGATTAGCATCGAGATTGCCTCAAACTGTTGAATCTCATAATCAAAGTTCAGCGACATTTAAGGTCATTCACCAGGATGCATTGCAACTTAAATCACTTCCTGAATCACCAACTGTTCTTGTAGCTAATTTGCCTTACAACGTCTCGGTTCCTGTCTTGCTACG
>CAITAV010000025.1 GCA_903890345.1 uncultured Actinomycetes bacterium | reverse complement strand
GGTGCACCTTCGTGATAAACAGGTGCTGGAATTGCAGTAAAGATTGTGTCGAATAAAACATCGAGGTTTTCTTCTTCTGGCATTCCACCATCTGCAGGACGCTTAAGAGATGCGCGACCTGCTTTTGCAGATGCGTAAATAACTGGGAATTCAATTTGTTCTTCATTTGCATCAAGATCTAAGAATAATTCGTACGCCTCATCGACAACTTCTGCAATACGTGAATCGGGGCGATCTACTTTATTAATAAGCAAGATAACTGGAAGATTCTTTTCAAGTGCTTTACGTAGTACGAAACGTGTTTGTGGAAGCGGTCCTTCTGATGCATCGACGAGCAAAATAACGCCGTCAACCATTTCTAGTCCACGTTCTACTTCTCCACCGAAATCTGCGTGGCCTGGAGTATCAATAATGTTAACGATGGTGTCACCGCGCTTAACAGCGGTGTTCTTAGCAAGAATCGTAATTCCCTTTTCGCGTTCTAGATCCATTGAATCCATCATGCGATCTTGACCTTCGTCTTGCTTCTTATAAGCCGCAAAAGCACCTGATTGCCACAACATGGCATCAACAAGAGTTGTCTTTCCGTGGTCAACGTGGGCGATGATTGCAACGTTGCGAAGATTCTCGCGCTTCTTTTGTGGCAAGCCAGCTAAGTGCGCACTAGATACTTTAGCCATTGAAATTTCGCTCCAGACGTATGTGCTCTGGAAGAACTTCACAGAACGTGCGAAGAATAGCAGTTGAGGTTGCAATCACTTAAATCGTAGGCAATTACGCCTTAAATAAGAGATTTAGATTACGTATTTTGTGGAAAACCTAAATTAATTCCACCATGACTTGGATCAAGCCATCTGCTTGTCACAACTTTGCCACGAGTGAAGAAGTGAACACCTTCAGTGCCGTGTGCATGGCTGTCACCAAATAATGAATTCTTCCAACCACCAAATGAGTAGTACGCCATTGGCACAGGAATTGGAACGTTAATTCCAACCATTCCAACTTCAACTTCATTTTGATAACGACGAGCTGCGCCACCATCATTTGTAAAGATTGCAGTTCCGTTTCCGTATTGGTGTGAGTTAACAAGTGCGAGTGCTTCGTCATAAGATTTAACACGTATAACACTGAGAACTGGACCGAAAATTTCATCTGTATAGATAGACATCTTTGGTGTTACGTGATCAAAAAGTGTTGGCCCAAGCCAGAAACCATTACCGCCAGGATTAACGCTGCGGCCATCGACAACAATTGTGGCGCCTTCTTTTTCGCCCGCATCAACGTAAGACGCAACTTTGTCACGGTGTACTTGTGTGACAAGTGGGCCCATGTCGGCGCCCTTTGTGCCGTCGCCTGTTTTTAACTTAACTGCGCGCTCTTTAATCTTTGCAACTAGCGCATCTGCAACTGGTTCGACTACAACCAGTGCTGAGATTGCCATGCAGCGTTCACCTGCAGAACCAAAGCCTGCGTTAATTGCAGCATCTGCTGCTAAATCTAAATCAGCATCTGGCAAGACAACCATGTGATTCTTTGCTCCACCAAGTGCTTGAACACGCTTGCCAGATTTTGTTCCGGTTTCGTAAACGTATTTAGCAATTGGAGTTGAACCAACAAATGAAACAGATTTGATTCCTGGATGCGTCAAGATTGCATCGACAACTTCCTTGTCGCCATGAACAACGTTAAATACGCCATCTGGTAATCCCGCTTCTTTCCATAATTGCGCCATGAACATGGCAGCACTTGGATCTTTTTCTGATGGCTTAACGATGACT
>CAITAV010000024.1 GCA_903890345.1 uncultured Actinomycetes bacterium | reverse complement strand
TTGCGCAACTGAACTTAGGCGAGAATCTTTTGCTTCCCACGCATCACCATTGAGTGGACCCGCAAAATCGCGACCTTCACTCCAAGGGACATATTCGTGTGGGTACCAATTTTTTTGAATTGCCAGATGTCGCTCAAGTTCAATAGCAACGACGGGTTCGAGGTCACGAATGAGTCGGGATTGGATATTTGCAGACTCTTCGGACATAGAAGAACCCTACGGTAATTCAAGTATTACTGACTAGTTAGAAATTCTTTTCGGCTCTATCTTTTGCAGATTGTGCGCGCCAAGCTGCGATTTGTGCGTGGTTTCCGCTGAGCAATATCTCAGGAACTGCGATTTCTCTCCAAGTTTGCGGTTTAGTGAATGCAGGATATTCCGCAAATCCTTCTTGCATATGTGACTCTTCAACAATTGATTCAGGATTTCCGAGAACTCCTGGAAGTAAACGAGTGATGGCTTCAATCATCACCATTGCAGCAACTTCCCCGCCACCCAAAACATAATCGCCAATAGAAACTTCGTGAACGCGAACCTTTTGGGCTACGAATTTATCCTGTGAATAAAACTGGCGAACACGATCATCAATACCTTCATATCGACCGCAAGCAAAAACTAATTGCGAGCACTGAGAGAATTGCTCTGCCATGCGCTGGTTAAAACGCTTTCCGCCGGGAGTCAAAATAATTAGATCAACATTGTTAAGCAGTAGTGGATCAAGGGCTGATCCCCATACTTCGGCTTTCATAACCATGCCGGCACCACCACCATACGGAGTGTCATCAACGCTGTGATGATTATCAGTTGCGTGCGCACGTAAATCATGGATATTTATCTCAAGTAATCCTTCTTCCTGAGCCTTGCCCAGTAAAGATAACTTCAGCGGAGAAAGGTATTCCGGAAAGATTGTTACAACATCTAATCTCATTTTATCTCTCCTGAAATCGTAGGCGGAATAACTACAATTCGCTTATTTTTTACATCAACTTCTGGCACTAATTGATGCACAAATGGAATAAGAGATTCACCTTGACCAGTTTCAATTGCTAACAAATCTTGACCCGGTAAATTAATAACGTCGGATATTTCTCCATATTTCTCACCTGATTCGAGATATGCAATACAGCCGATGAGTTGTAGAACGTGATACTCATCGTCATCCCCCGTTGATGCATCGATATCGACATCGGAGTACAGCATTTCATTTCGTAGTTCTTCAACTTGATTGCGTGTTGTAATGCCCTTAAAACCTAAGAGCAAAATTCCATTATGAACACGCCCGGAAACTATTGTCAGATCGCCATGTTTATCTGTATTTACAGTTGCGCCAACGGCAAAGCGAACATCTGGATCGTCAGTTCGAACTTCGATTGTCGCTTCACCAAGAATTCCGTGAGCGCGACCAATACGGCCCACGAGTAAACGCATCGTCGAAAAGTTGTTAACGAGCCTCGTCGGTCTCGATGAGATCGACGCGCACTGTACGACCAGCTATTGCGCTGACAACAGTGCGAAGAGCTTTAGCTGTACGGCCATTTCGACCAATAACTTTGCCAATGTCTTCAGGATTTACTCGTACCTCAAGTGTGGTTCCGCGACGATGTGTTTTTTCTTTAACAACAACATCTTCAGGATTATCAACGATCCCTTTTACAAGATGTTCGAGTGCTTCATCCATCATTGTTATTCAGCAGCCGCTTCTGGAGTTGCCTCTGGAGTAACTTCTGCAACAACTTCTGGTGCTGGAGTTTCTTCAACAACTGCTTCTGCAACTTGTGCTTCGTCTGCAACAACTTCAACTGGAGCTTCTGCAACTGGAGCCTCTTCTACAACTGGATTAGCTTTTGCAGCCAACTTTTCTTGTGCTTTCTTCTTCAAAGTTGTTGCGCCTTCTTTTGGCTCATCCATTGCTTGCTTCACAGCTGCTTCGTAAGCAACGCTCTTGTGTGGCTTTGGCGCTGCAACTCTAAGAGTTCCTTCAGTTCCAGGAAGACCCTTGTGCTTTTGCCAATCTCCAGTAACTTTTAAAATTGCCTCTACTGCGGCCGTTGGAAGTGCGCCAGTGCCGAGCCAATACAGAGCACGATCAGAATTAACTTCGATCAGTGATGGTTCTTGACCTGGTGCATAACGACCAATCTCTTCAATGGATAAACCATTGCGAGCTTTGCGTGAATCTGTAACAACAATACGGAAATAGGGTGTGCGAATTTTTCCCATGCGCATTAAGCGAATTTTTGTAGCCAAGTAACTTGTGCTCCTGTAAATGTATGCCGTGCCAACTCAATCGCAGCGGGGTGCGCAATCATTTTGGCCAAGCGATGGACTTGGATGTTTCGGGGGTAGAGGGCCCCGTCACAGGGGGCTAATCTTGCCATCAGATACGCAGGAAGCGAAATTAAGGCCTACTCGCGCTCTTCTGCAGCCCTTTTAGCGGGGTTACCTGACTTGGACTTCTTCTTATGTGCAACTGCTGGTTTTGCACTCCTCATATCGGGCATTCCGGCAGGCATTCCTGCAGGAACATTTCCGCTGCGCATCTGTTTCATAGCCTTTTGTGCGGCGCTAAATCTTTCAACGAGTGAGTTAACTTCTGAAACCGCGCGACCACTGCCACGTGCAATGCGTGAACGCCTTGTCCCATTGAGAACTTTAATGTCGCGTCTTTCATGTGGCGTCATCGATTGCACGATTGCCTTTGTACGAGTTATCTCACTTTCGTCAAAGTTTTCAATTTGTTTTTTCATTGATGCAGCACCTGGCAACATTGAGAGTAATTTGCCCATGGACCCCATTTTTGCCATGGCTTCAAGCTGTTCTAAGAAATCTTCTAATGTGAAGTCATCACCTCGTGCAAACTTTTCCTCAAGCTTTGCAGTGGTTTCAGGATTCAGTGCTTTCTTAGCTTGTTCAGCTAACGTAGCAACATCGCCTAATCCAAGGATTCGAGACGCCATTCGATCCGGATAGAAAAGATCAAAATCACTGATTTTTTCACCTGTAGAAACAAACATAATCGGGCGCTTGATTATTTCTGTAATAGAAAGTGCAGCGCCACCACGTGCATCGCCATCTAACTTAGTTAGAACTAATCCATCAAAGCCAACACCTTGCTGAAAAGCTCTTGCGGTGTTAATCGCACTTTGTCCGATCATTGCATCAATAACAAAGAGGATTTCATCAGGTTTGATTTGATTTCTTATCGCTATCGCTTCATCCATGAGTTCGTCATCAACACCCAGTCGACCTGCTGTATCGACGATCACCATGTTGTGAAGTTTTGAGTGTGCGAATGCAACTCCATCGCGTGCAACTTGGACGGCGCTTCCCGAACCATTTCCTTGTTCTGGTGCAAACACCGGAACGTCAATTTGCTGACCTAAAACTTGCAGCTGAGTAACTGCGTTAGGTCTTTGTAAATCGGCGGCAACTAGCAATGGCGTATTGCCTTGATCTTTATAGAACTTCGCTAACTTTGCAGCAAGTGTTGTTTTACCTGCACCTTGCAATCCAGCCAACATAACGACCGTAGGTGGATTCTTGGCAAAACGAATACGTCTTGCTTCAGAGCCCAGGATCGAAATGAGTTCTGCATTAACGACATCAAAAATTGCTTGAGCTTGATTACTTCCAGCTTGAAGAGTTGGCAGTAACGACGCTGATTGAGTTTGAACGCGATCGGTAAATAGATTGACTACTTCTTGAGCAACATCTGCTTCAAGAAGTGCGCTTCTAATTTCTTCTACGGCAGATTCAATATCCGAAGAAGAGATTTTACCTTTCCCACGAAGTCCGCCAAAGGTTTTGGCAAAGCGAGCCGATAGCGCATCAAACATGGACAGAGCCTACTTCAGCCCTGCATATTTTCTTAGATTGCCTCGGAACCTTGTTCGCCAGTTCGAACTCGTACAACTTGCTCGATTGGAATTGCCCAGACTTTGCCATCACCAATATTTCCAGTGGCGGCAGTCTTAACAATCACATCGATTATCGCTTTAACTTCTGCGTCATCGGCAAGTACTTCTAATCTAATTTTTGGAATTAGATCGACCGTGTATTCCGCGCCGCGATAAACCTCAGTGTGGCCTTTTTGACGTCCAAAACCACTCGCTTCTGAAACTGTCATTCCTTTAACGCCAAGGTTTTGAAGAGCTATTTTTACTTCCTCTAACTTATGTGGCTTAAGGATTGCTGTAATTAGTTTCATAGAATTGAACCTCCACGTGATGAGCTTGTCATTTCATAGGCAGTTTCAGCATGTTCGTTGAGGTCAATACCTGACACTTCAACGTCACGCTTAACTCTAAAGCCAATAGTCTTTTCAATCGCGTAACCGATAATCAGTGTTGCAATGAATGAATATGCCGCTACAAGGGCCACGCCGATTGATTGCTTGGCTAGTAACCCAGTTCCGCCACCATAGAAGAGTCCATCAAGACCGACGCTGTTCACAGAACTGGCGCCAAAGAAACCAATAGCCAGTGATCCCCAAATTCCTGCGACCAAGTGAACTCCTACAACATCTAATGAATCATCTAAATTGAAACGATACTTCAATCCAGTTGCGAGAGAACAAAGAATTCCTGCGATTAAACCAATAACTACTGCAGCCCATGGTGCGACAAATGCACATGCTGGAGTAATTGCTACCAGACCAGCAACTGCACCGGATGAGGCACCAAGTGAAGTTGGATGACCTTGACGAATTTTCTCAACGAGCAACCATCCTGCAAGTGCTGCAGCTGTAGCCACCTGAGTGTTCATAAATGCAAGTGCTGCAATTCCATTTGCAGCAAGTGCGGAGCCTGCATTAAAACCAAACCATCCAAACCACAATAAACCTGAACCAAGCATTACAAGTGGAAGTGAGTGTGGACGCATTGATTCTTTACGCCAACCCACTCGCTTACCAAGAACAATCGCTAGTGCTAAACCTGCTGCGCCGGCATTTATATGAACTGCTGTTCCGCCAGCAAAATCTTGAAGTCCCTTGCCCGCTAAGTAGCCTGTGCCTGTCACAGTGTCGCCAACTTTATTTCCAAATGCGAAAACCCAGTGTGCAACTGGGAAATACACAAGAGTGGACCAAATGGCGACGAATACTGCCCAAGAAGTAAATTTCGCACGATCTGCAATTGCGCCAGAAATTAGCGCAGGAGTAATGATTGCAAACATCAATTGAAAGGCTGCAAAAACAAGAACTGGGATTGGATAGAGCCCACCGTTATTAGTGAAGTCATTGACAACTCCACCTAAACCAGAGAAAGAAATTGCTCCGTACCAAGGTGAATTCGCTTTGTATCCGAAAGCTAATTCAAATCCATAAATAACCCAGAGCACACTGACGACGCCAATTGAAATCATTGACATCATCATCATATTTAGGACGCTCTTTGTTCGTACCATTCCTCCATAAAAGAAGGCGAGACCTGGAGTCATAAGTAGTACCAGTGCGGTACTAGCCAGCATCCATGCTGTGTCTCCAGAGTTAATAACCATTTGATCCATAGGTATCTACTTTCAACGTTGTGACTCTCGCCTTTGAGATGGGGTAAAAATGCCTCATGCTCATTACGCATAATCGCGCGCAAGGTTTCAGGCGCGTCACAATTTCAACCCTTGTGTTACATCTAGGTTAAGAAAGCAGACCCTTTACGTACTGGGCGGGGTCAAATTGGGCGAAATCGTCAATGGATTCGCCCGTACCAACGAACTTAATTGGAATATCAAGTGCATCCTCAATCGCAAGAGCAATTCCGCCACGAGCACTGCCATCTAATTTGGTCAGAATAATTCCTGTGACATTTACGGCTTCTGCAAAAACCTTCGCCTGCTGCAATCCATTTTGACCAGTTGTTGCATCAATTACCAATAACACTTCTGACACGGGCGAAACTTTTTCAATAACACGTTTAATTTTCCCGAGTTCATTCATTAAATCACTCTTGTTGTGAAGCCGACCGGCCGTATCTATAAAGAGAAAAGATGCCGAAAGATCTCCTGCTCGTTCAATCGCATCAAATGCAACTGATGCTGGATCCGAATTATCCTTACCACTAACAACTTCTACACCGATTCTTTCTCCCCACGTTTGCAATTGTTCGACTGCAGCGGCGCGAAAAGTATCAGCTGCGGCCAAAACTACTGTGCCTTGTGGTGAGAATTTTTGCGCAAGTTTTGCAACCGTCGTTGTTTTACCTGTTCCATTAACTCCGACAATCATCACCGTAGTCAGACCAGATTGAATGTGTAACTCACGAGGTTTTAATGACAGGTGAGATTTCAGAACAGAGTAAAGCGCTTCCTCTGGAGTTTCAGACTTCACTTTTCTGGTTTCTTCGATAATTTTGTTAGCAAGTTCTGCGCCTAAATCAGCGGCGATGAGTTCACTTAGAACATCATCTAGATCTGGTTTGTGGAGTAAATCAGATACTTTGATTTTTGATAAGAATGTAGAAAAAATACCCATACAAAACAGAATTCGAAACTAAGCAGTCTCTGATTCGCGAAGACGCTGAGATATAACTTCAGTCACGCCATCTCCGCGCATGGTGACGCCATACAAAGCATCAGCGATTTCCATTGTTCTCTTCTGGTGAGTAATGATGATCAACTGTGAGCTTGCGCGTAACTCTTCGAGTACACCGAGTAAACGTCCAAGGTTTACATCATCGAGTGCTGCTTCTACTTCATCTAGAACGTAGAAAGGACTTGGACGCGCTTTAAAGATCGCCACAAGCATCGCAACTGCGGTGAGAGATTTTTCGCCACCTGATAGCAATGAAAGTCTCTTCACACGCTTACCTGGTGGACGTGCTTCCACATCAACACCCGTTGAAAGCAAATCATCAGGATTAGTAAGAATTAAGCGGCCATCTCCCCCGGGAAATAGTCGAGAGAAGATATCTTCAAAGTGTTTGGCAGTTTCTTGGAATGCTTCCATAAAGATTTGTTGAACGCGGTCGTCAACTTCCTTAATGATGTCCAAGAGATCTTTCTTTGTATTTTTCAGATCTTCTAATTGCTCTGCAAGGAATTTTAAGCGTTCCTCAAGAGCGTCGTACTCTTCAAGAGCAAGAGGGTTAATTTTTCCAAGCAAAGTAAGTGAACGCTCTGTCGCTGCAAGTCGTTTTTCTTGCTGGTCACGACGATACGGAATCAACTCAGTTGTAACGATTTCACCGGCCTCATTTTCAAGGAATGTCGGTACATCATTTTGTGGTCCGTATTCATTGACCAACGTTGTTGTATCTACACCTAGCTCTTCAACTGCTTTGAGTTCGAGGGCTTCAATACGCATGCGTTGTTCGGCTCGTGCAATTTCATCGCGGTGCACGCTAGTTGTTAATTGTTCTAACTCAGTAGCTAATTCGCGACCACGCGCGCGAATAGTCAACGTTTCACCTTCACGTTGAGCACGAGACTCTTCAAGTCGAGCACGTTCGGTTGCAGCTTTTGCGATGGAGCGTTCGATGTGAATCAAAACTTCATACGCTGCTTCGGCCACAGATTGCGAAATAATTGCACCACGCGCACGCGCACCACGACGAGATATTGCACGCTCTGAAGCATCTCGCTCTGCTTGCGCTGCCTCTTCAAGCGCCTTTGCACGAGCTGCAAGTGAGTCAACTCTTTCTTCACTTGTTCGTACTGCAAGACGTGCTTCTACTTCTGTGCTGCGAGCACCAGAGACTTGCGCCCGCAAAACTTCTACTTGTGCATGATCTGGTTCTGGAGTTTCACCTTGCATCGACAGTTGATTCGAGGCGATGTGCAATTCATTTTCATCACGAGATTTTGCTGCAGTGGCTTCAGAAATTGAGACGTTGAGTCGGTCAACTTCTGCTGCTGCAGACTTTGCGTTCTGACCAGCAACAGCTAATTGTTCGGTCAACGCGGCAATACGCGCATCTGATTCATTGAGTTTTCCAAGGGCTTGGTCAAACTCACTTTGACGAGATGCTAATTCAGCTGTTGCAGTAGATATCTCAAAACGAATTCGATCGGTCTTGTGATTTATATCTTCTAATTTGCTAGTTAGATCTGCAATAAGGGCAGTAATTTCAATCAGTGATGAAGCAGATTTTGAACCGCCACGGGCGCGAGTTGAAGTGATGATGTCGCCATCGCGGGTCACTACGCGAATATTTGGATGATTTCGCAATACATCAGATGCATCACGAGCACTGTCTACGACAGCTGTTGCACTCAGCAAAGATGAAATAAGGGAAGCAATCGAACTAGATTGCACATAATTCGTAAGAGAAGTTAATCCCGAAGGTATTGAATCTGAAGCCCGTGAATTTTCATCAAAGACCAAAACATCTGCCTGGCCAAGATTTTCTGATCTCATAGTCGTTAGGGCGCTGACTGCTGAATTCAAATCTTGAACAACGATTGCATCTGCGAGTGAACCCAGGGCTGCAGCAACTGCGCTCTCATAACCTTTTTCAATTGAAATAAGCGAGCTCACGCTTCCAAGAATTTTTACTCCACGAGAATTAGAAAGGAGTGCTGAAGCACCGTCATTGCTCTTGGAGGTTATGCGCAAGGCTTCAAGTTTTGCTTCAATCGCGTTCTTTTCGCGCTCAGTACTTCGTTCGGTATCTACAAGTTCGGAGAGAGATTTCTTGCCACCATCTAATTTTGATTTAGCGTTTTCGAATTGAGAATCTAAACCTAACTCGCTGGAATCCGCACTTGCGATTTCTAATTCAAAACTTGAGTAAGCGCGAGACGCTTCATCTGCTCGTTGTTGTGCGTCATTACGTGATTTTTCTAAACGTGCAATTTCTTCGGCGATCGCATCTAGGCGAGCACGAAGAGATTTAATGTGACCTTCTTGTCGTGCTGTTCCTTCGCGCGAATCAGCAATTGCGCGCATTGCCGCCGCGACTTTATCTTCTTCACTCTTAAGCAAAATTTCGGCTTGTGCTAGCGCGGTTGTTGCAGCGACTAAGGCGCTATGTGAATTCTGAACTGCTGTGCGCAATTGCGACTCTTCTAATCTTAAAGTTTGTGCTTCGCGATCAAGTGCTTCTGGATCGCGTCCAAGAGTGCGAGCTTCCTCAGCCTCTTCAGCTAAAAATCGTGAACGCTCTTGCGCAAGTGATGCTGTTCCTCTAAATCGTTCACGTAAAGAATTTAACTGGTAATAAGTTTCTTGGGCTGCGATAAGAAGTGGACTATCTACCGCTGCTTGTGCATCGAGTGCTTCTTCACGGGCACGAACTCTGTCTAACTCTGAATCTACGATTGATCGTCTTTCGCGAAGCGCCGTTTCATCTGCGACTTCAGCATCAAGAGTTTTAGTCATCGCTATGAAATCATCTGCAAGTAATCGAAGTTTTGCATCGCGCAAATCCGCTTGGATCGTTGCTGCCTTCTTGGCAACTTCAGCTTGCTTGCCAAGTGGGCGCAATTGTCTACGAAGTTCTACGGTGAGATCTTGTACACGCGCAAGATTTGCTTGCATTGAATCTAGTTTGCGAAGCGCTTTTTCTTTGCGCTTACGGTGTTTAAGAACTCCAGCCGCTTCTTCAATAAACCCGCGACGTTCATCAGGGTTTGCCATCAAAATTGCATCTAGTTGACCTTGACCAACGATGACGTGCATCTCTCGACCAATTCCAGAATCACTGAGCAATTCTTGGATGTCTAGCAAGCGTGAAGCTTCACCATTTATTTGGTACTCGCTCTGACCATTTCTAAAAAGAATGCGTGAAATCGTAACTTCTGAATAATCAATATTGAGTGCGCCATCTGCATTATCGATTGTGACTGAAACTTCTGCGCGACCTAGGGGTGCGCGTCCACTTGTGCCAGCGAAAATGACATCTTCCATCTTTCCACCGCGAAGAGATTTTGCACCTTGCTCGCCCATTACCCATGTCAGGGCATCAACAACATTTGATTTACCAGAACCATTTGGGCCGACCACACACGTGATGCCAGGTTCTAGGCGCAACGTGGTCGCTGAAGCAAAGGACTTAAAGCCCTTGAGCGTGATGCTCTTTAGATACACGCGGTAAACCTACCTTGCGAGCGCGCTAATTAGCGAAGTAACACGGCGGCTTCGCCTCTACTTAGTGTCATCCATAACTTGAGGTTTCAATATTTCATAGGCACTTCTGGCGGCAACTTGCTCTGCTTCTCTCTTGCTCTTTCCGGTACCACGGGAAATGCAGACCCCAGCAACCATGGCATCGGCGCTAAAACTCTTGTCATGATCAGGTCCGGTTTCAGTAACAATGTATTCGGGAGCACCTTTACCAAGTTGAGCTGTGAGTTCTTGGAGTGCAGTCTTGCCATCCAAACCGGCACCGCGCTGCATTGCCTGCGTCAGAGTTGTTGCAATTAATTTTTGAACTACCGTCGCACACGTTGCAAAACCTGCATGAAGATAAATAGCGCCTATCAATGCTTCTAGGGCATCGGCAAGTAATGAGTTTTTATCTCGACCACCTGTTACTTCTTCGCCTTTACCTAATCGAATGTACTTTCCAAGATCGAGTTCACGGGCAATATCGGCCAGCGCTCGCATGTTTACAACCCCGGAACGAAGAGGTGACAATCTGCTCTCATCTAAATCTGGAAAGCGTTTATATAACTCTTCTGTGACTATTAAACCGAGGACAGAATCGCCAAGAAATTCCAAACGTTCATTGGTTTCTTTCGCGCCGCTTTCGTATGCAAATGAACGATGAGTAAAAGCTAAGGCTAAAAGATTTGGATCAACGTCAACACCGAGGCGTTGTGTTAAATCAGCGTACAGATCAGACCTCGATAACCTGACGGCGGTTATAGGTTCCGCACGTTGGACATGCAGTGTGTTGCAATTTTGGTTGCTGGCATTGTGGGCACGCTGCTAGTGCTGCTGCAGTTGTTTTCCACTGACTACGACGTGAACGTGTCTTTGAGCGAGACATCTTTCGCTTTGGTACTGGCACGGTGGCGTCCTTAATCTCTTCTTAAATCTCATCTGAGATACCGCGCTCACATGGAGTGCGGATATGGCCGTAAGTATCCCCTAAAAGTACGAATTCTTAAAATCGGCTCGAAAATCAGGCTACTTCTCTGGCCCATCTCCGAGTGAACCAAGGGCTGCCCACCGCGGATCGATCTGCTCGTGGGCATGTCCTTCTGGAAGCAGTTCCCACTTCTCGCCACATTGTTGGCACAAACCTAAACACTGCTCTGAACAGAGTGGGTTCACGGGTAGCGCTAAGACAATGGCATCGCGCAGTGGAATTTCTAGATCCATGTAATCGCCTTGCATCAATAACTCATCATCGACATCTAAATCATCAATTACATCTTCACTGGGACGACGCTTTTTCGATCCCTTTGAACCTTTCTCGTGGTGAACTTCGTAGCGAAATAGTTCTTGAAAACTTCTATCAATATCTATTGCGATGGGATCAAGGCACCGGATGCACTCACCCATTGCCGTAGCAAAAACATCTGCTGTTGCTAGAACACCCTCAGTTACGGATTCGAGTTTTAGATCAACTTCAATAACTTCTCCGGCTGGAACGCTAATTAACTCCACGCCAAAAGGTTCTGTCAGGTCGAAATCGATTGAATACTCTTTCATCTCGCCAGCGCGACGAGGTAGTTCGTGGGTATTTACACGAAAAGGTGAATGCTCGCGAGTCATACTTTTGCTACTTTACTTGTCGTTAGCGAGTTGCGATAAAACATCTTTATCGCCAGCACCAGCAAGTCTGTCACGACCACGAGCCACTGCATCAGATGTTTTGTTAAGAATAACTTCAAGGGTTGCTAGTCGAGAATCAATGTATTTCTCTACTTCTTCGCGCTCTGAATCCGCTTCTAGATGAGCATCATCTAAAATATGTTGCGCTTCTTCGCGAGCGGCTGAAACGATGGCAGTCTGTTCGATCATTCGAGAAACCTCTTCGCGAGCACTTGCTATCAACGCTTCAGAACTCAAGCGACCTTCTTCAATCAAGGCATCACGTGAAGCGATAATTTTGCGTGCGGCTTCTAAATCATTTGGAAGTGCAGCTCGAGCTCCATCTAGTATTTCTAAAATTTCACCACGGTGGAGAACACATGAAGCAGATAATGGAACTCCGCGTGCTTCTTCAACCATTGAAATGGCAGTAGTTAATTTCTCAATCGAATCCATGAATTACTTCCCTGCTACTCGACGTTTAAGTGCTTCATTAATACTCGGTGGAACCATAGAGGAAACATCTCCACCGTAATGAGCCAATTCTTTCACAAGTGAGGATGATAAAAAGGAGTGAGTTGGTGAAGTCGCCATAAACATTGTTTCTACCCCAGAACCTTGAAGATTTACCTGTGCCATCTGTAATTCGTAATCAAAGTCAGAAACCGCGCGCAACCCTTTAACGATGGATTGCACATCATTTGATTTGCAATAATCAACGAGTAACCCACTCCAAGAATCTATTCTCACATTGGTGAATTTCTTAGTGACTTCTGTAATCATTGAAATTCGTTCTGCGACAGTAAATAAACTTGATTTAGTTCGGTTTTCAAGGACTGCAACAATTACTTCATCAAAATGGCGACTAGCGCGTTCAATAATGTCTAAGTGACCATATGTAATTGGGTCAAAAGATCCGGGACACACTGCACGTCTCATGGGCCAAACGCTAGCAACGATTTCTTTGCTTATCCATTCTTGGCGTAATTGGCGTAATAAATACTCGCTTGTCCGTACACCTTTGTCCGAGAAGGCTCGTATCCCACGGGCCATACAGGTTGTGGCGACTTTGATGCCCGCTCAATCGCGATGACTGCTCCATCTTTATAGAAATTATTTTCTAGTAGTTTTTCTAAAACCTGTACTAATTCGGTATCTGCAAAATCATAGGGCGGATCTATGTATACAAAGTGGTACTGATTTTGTGCAGGCGTATCAACAAATTTTTGCACCCCCATATGAAACAGCTGGAAAACTCCAACAGGTTGGGCTTTTTGCACTAAAGCGCTATTTGTAGAAATTGTCTTTGCGGCTGCGTCATCTTTTTCTACGCAGTGGACCAGAGATGCCCCGCGAGAAAGTGCTTCTAGTGCCATGGCACCAGAACCTGAGAATAAATCTAAAACTTGTAGTCCTAGAAAATCACCGAACTCAGATGTCAGTGTCGAAAATATTGCTTCCCGTGCACGATCTGATGTTGGTCTAGTTGCACCAGCAACACTTGATAAGGATCGCCCTTTTGCAACTCCTGCAATTATTCTCATGGCATCAACCCTTATCTATAAAATCTGTCGCAGAATCAGTTTCGAGTAACTTTAATTCATCATTGAGAGATTTATATCCTGCAAGCTCTTGATCCTCTTGAATGAGTTTTTCTGCACTTTCGCGAGCACTTTCAATTAGTGCTTCATCACGTAAAACTCTCAACAAGCGCAGGTGCGAGCGAGTGCCAGACTGATTGGCACCTAAAACATCTCCTTCTCTGCGTTGTTCAAGATCAATTTTGGATAACTCAAAGCCATCTAACGTGGCAGCAACAGCATCTAACCGAACTCTGGCTGGTGTATCTGGCATGGCGTTAGTAACTAACAAGCACAAGCCAGGAGAAGTTCCACGACCAATTCGGCCACGCAATTGATGTAACTGCGAAACTCCAAATCTATCTGCATCCATGATGACCATTACGGTGGCATTAGCAACGTCCACACCTACTTCAATAACGGTAGTTGAAATCAATACATCAATTTCACCCGAAGAAAATGCGGACATTGTTGAATCCTTTACATCGGTTGAGAGTCGACCATGTAAAGGGGCTACACGTAAACCTGAAAAAGGCCCACTGTGAAGCATTGGGCCTAACTCTTCTACGCTAGCAATACTTTGTGTTTCAGTACCAAAGAGAAAATCCATATCGGCATCTTCATTATTTGTGGCACTTATGCGTGGTGCAACTACATATGCCTGGTGTCCTTTGGCTACTTCTTCTGCAATTCTCTGCCATGCACGTTCTAGGTGCGCAGGTTTTTCTACAGCTGCAATTACGTGCGTTGTGATGGGTTGGCGACCTAGAGGCAATTCTCGAAGAGTTGAAACATCTAAATCACCAAAGACCGTCATCGCAACTGTTCGTGGAATTGGTGTTGCAGTCATGACCAATAAGTGTGCTGGTGTGTGTGCTTTGTTCTTGAGCGCATCTCTTTGCTCAACGCCGAATCTATGTTGTTCATCAACAACAATTAGTCCAAGATCATTAAAAACTATTGATTCTCCAAGCAATGCGTGCGTACCGATCACAATTCCAGCTGCACCACTTGCAGCCAATGCAAGCGCATCTTTTCGAGCTGCTGCGTTCTGAGAACCGGTTATCAGAGTTACTTGTGTTGCTTTTTCACTCCCACCCAACATTCCACCATGGGCTAAATCACCTAATAACTTACTTATCGTGCGCAAATGTTGAGCCGCTAATACTTCTGTTGGAGCCAACAACGCAGCCTGTCCTCCATTATCAATAACAGTGAGCATGGCGCGCAGCGCAACAACTGTTTTACCAGATCCCACTTCACCTTGTAGCAATCGGTGCATTGGATGGGATTGACTCAAATCAGATTCAATTTCTGCAGCAACTTCTCTTTGCCCTGCAGTTAATTCAAATGGCAAGTCCTTATCAAATGCTTGCAGTAATCCACCAGCAATAGCAGGTCTAGCGATTGCATCTAAAGATTTCAGCGCAGCTTTTCGCTTGGCAAGAACTAATTGCAATAAGAAAGCTTCATCGAAAGTTAAACGTTCGCGGGCCATTTCTGCATGATCTAAGTCAGCTGGTTTATGCAACTGAACTAGCGCCTGATGCAGCGTCGGATATCCATGTTTTTCGCGAATTTTATCGGGCAAGAAATCTGGAACTTCATCTAAACCTTGGATAGCTAGGTCTATGCACTGAGCAATTTTCCACGATGGCATTTTTCCTGCCGCTGGATAAACAGCTAAGAATTTTCCTGCAAATTCATCGACAGCGCTGTCGACGTCATTTCCTTCTGGAATCAATTCGTAATCAGGATGAGCTAATTGACGCTTGCCTTTAAAGACGCCAACTTTGCCGGCAAACAATCCTTGGCGGCCCACTCTTAAATCTTTTTCTCTCCACGCTTGATTGAAAAAGGTAAGTGAAAGTTTGGCTTTGCCATCGGTAACAATTACTTCAAAAATACTTCCCTTTCGACC
>CAITAV010000023.1 GCA_903890345.1 uncultured Actinomycetes bacterium | reverse complement strand
TCCTGGCTTCCTCGGCCCGCTTCCCCTGAATCAACTTCCAAAGTCGAGACCGTTCACCCCCATGGGTGTGGAAAGCTATTTCCACTATTTAGTTTTTGTTTTCATTAATCAAAACACTTGCGCGCTTGGAGTAATGAGTAGATAAGTGTAAGGCTGAATAAAAAAAGATACAAAACGGGGTATTAATTAAGCCTACTAATTGGTATTTAGAAACTTTTAGAGAAGCTTTCGCGTAACTCTTTCGATGGTTTTAGCTATCTTTCCCAGAGCGACGACGAGAAACTTCGCGCTCTATTTCGCGACCTGCTTGACGTTCCATAAGTGCAGCGCGCTTATCGTGGACTTTCTTACCCTTTGCAACTGCTAATTCAATCTTTGCTTTGCCATCTTTAAAATAAAGTGAGAGTGGAACAAGAGTGAGTCCACCTTCTTTCATACGAGCAGATAGTTTGCGAATCTCAGCAGAGTGCACAAGTAGTTTGCGATCACGTCGTGGTGTGTGATTAGTCCAGGTGCCTTGTGTGTATTCAGGAATGTGAACACCGCTTAACCAGAGTTCGCCCTTATCAACCATTGCGAATCCATCAATGAGAGAAGCACGGCCCATACGAAGTGATTTGACTTCAGTGCCCGTTAAAACAATTCCGCATTCAAATACATCTTCAATTGAGTAATCGTGACGGGCTTTCTTATTTTGCGCGATGACTTTGCGACCAACTTCTTTGACCATCGCACATCACCCCCTGATAAGACAACCGAATGCGGTTGTTAAGAGATAATTAAACCTTGAGATAGCGGCGAAGAGTTACCAATGAAGCCAGAACTGAAACGCCAAGTCCTGTCAGCAAGAGCCAACCTGATGCAACCCATACTTCGCCCCAGCCAAAGAACTTAGTAAAGGTCAAAAGCGGTGCAACTTTGGAATCAACCACAGATTTAAGAAGAGCCAGTAAACCTGTTGCCAAGCCCCAACCGATGATCGCTGAAATAACACCTTCAAGTAAGAATGGAAGTTGAATGGACCACGATGATGCACCGACAAGTTTCATTACTCCGGTTTCGCGACGTCTATTAAATGCTGCGATACGAAGTGTGTTACTAATTAAAAGAGCCGCAGTTAGAACTGAAGCCAGGCCAACCAGTAAAGCGCCATTTCGGAGAACTGCTAGTAAGCGGAAGAATTTCTCAAGAATTGTTCTTTGATCTTGAACTAGGTCAACACCAGGGCGACCTGAGAATGCACTAACGATTACTGGAAATTGTTGTGGATCTTTTAACTTCACACGAAATGATTCTGGCAATTGATCTGCAGTTACATTTTGCGCAATAGCTGAGTCTTTAAAGCGTTCCTGAAAACGTGCATAAGCCTGTGATTGCGATTCGTAATACACATTGGCCACAACTGGCATGTTCTGCAATTCATTTTGTATTTGCAGGCGCTGCGCAGAAGAAATAATTCCAGCAGAACAAGATGGAGATTCTGAGAGAGATCCGCAGAGAAATACGGAAACTTCGATCTTGTCATACCAATAATCTTTCATTGCATTTACTTGTGAATTAGAAAGTAGGCCGATTCCGAGTAATGAGAGCGAGATTGCAACAGTGACAATGACTGCAAAAGTCATCGTGAAGTTTCGCTTAAGTCCGATACCTACTTCACCTAATAAGAAGCGTGCGCGCATTTGCTAACCCTAACCCGTGTAACCGTAAACGCCGCGAACTTGGTCGCGAATCACGTGTCCGCCATCTAATTCGATAACTCGCTTGCGCATTTGATCCACGATTCCTGCATCGTGTGTTGCCATCAACACAGTGGTGCCTTCGCGGTTAATGCGGTCAAGTAATTTCATAATTCCAACAGATGTTGAAGGGTCTAAGTTTCCAGTTGGCTCATCGGCAATAAGAATTGGTGGGCGGCTTACATATGCGCGGGCAATTGCCACACGCTGTTGTTCTCCACCAGAAATTTCATTTGGA
>CAITAV010000022.1 GCA_903890345.1 uncultured Actinomycetes bacterium | reverse complement strand
GGCATTCTTGTTGTGCCAGATATTTTGGCTAACTCTGGTGGTGTAATCGTTTCGTACTTCGAATGGGTACAAGATAAGCAGAATTACTTCTGGACCGCTGATGAAGTTAAATCAAACCTCAATGACATCATGATGAGATCATTTAAAGAAGTAGAAGAAATGGCAAAATCTAAGAAGGTTTCATGGCGCGAAGCAGCACACATGATTGGTGTTGCACGCGTTGCAGAAGCACATAGGCTTCGCGGGCTTTATCCATAAAAAATGAGGGACAGGGTTTCCCCCGCCCCTCATTTTTTATTTAGTGTTTAGAAGCCGTAGACCTTTTTCCAGTCTGTGACTTTCAATGTGTACCACTGTCCACCTTCAATTGATGCAGCCAGCTTTTCTACTGTGCCAGCATCAGTGATGTCCATGCGAGCCTTTGCGACCGGAGAGTGAACCTGTGCATTGAACATAAAGTATGTTGCCTTGTCTGAACTTCCCTTCTTAAGGAAGCTAGTTACATCAATAATTCCGCTGGACTCTTCATCGTTTGTGATGAATTCTGCTCCACCTTTTTTGAAGTATTGATCTTTGAACTTAGCAACCACGGCAAGTGCGCCATCAGAAATTCTGTAGGCAACGATGCGTGCAACTGCATCATTTCCGCCTGGATCTTCCTGAATCAAGAGATTGCCCTTGTTATCGATGGTGATGTTATCTGGCTTGCTCATGAAGATATCTTCTGAACCATCTAGCAACATCTCAAGAGTTCCACCCTTTAGTGGATTTGCAACGTCATCAAAACGTAGACGCCATAGCGCTCCACCATCACGAGTTGCGCCAGGATATTCTGGATTTCCTGTTGTCGCCTTTGGATCTTTGTTTGATTCTGTAGTTACGAAGTAATAGTCATTTGGATTCTTAGGATCGAAATTTCCATCTTCTACACGAGAAAGGCGCAATCCCTTTTCTAGAGCTTTTTCATTCTGCTCTTTACCGCTGAGCAAGTAGTTAACTTCTGTGAAGGAAACTGGAATTGGGCTGTTCTTGCCAAACATTGTTCGAATCTGGTTGTCATCGCCTGGGAAGCCACTAAGAACGTAGTTCTTACCATTTGTGAAACCAGCCTTTTGGTAGAAAGTACCTGATTTTTGCTTCTTTCCAACATACATAAACAACTGGCTAGCAATTGCTGCGCCATCTTCGTTGCTCATAACAGCTGTGACATCGTTATTAGTTGGTACTGGGATGAAGTTTTCCCATGCTGCTAAACCAAATCCAGGAATCTGTGCGACATCGCCATCCATGGTTGCAACGAATCCACGTGATTCATCAGTACCTTCTTCGCCAGTTAGATAAAGAGCATCTTTAAATCCTGCTCCAGTCTTCTTGTTGTAGAAAGTACCTGCTGGTGCAAGTGTTGCTGAACAGAAACGGTTAAACACATTCGAGTGGTTTACTGTTCCGAATGAATCCTTAAGCGCTGCACCCAATGGAGCAGTTGGCTTAGTTCCCCATGTTCCACTTGCGTAGTCATACCAAGAGATTGTTGAGAACAAATCTTCGGCAGCCGTTGGCTTAAGTGTTTTTGGATCCAAAGTTATCTTGCTAACAAATGAACCAAATGCAGCACCGCTTGCTGTTGTACGAGCCGCAGCAACCGCATTGGTTGCGCTTAATTCGTGGTTTGTGATGAGAGAAAGCTTCTTGCCTTCTTTAATTAATCCCATTCCATCTGGGATTCCTACTATTTGATATCCATTAACTACGTCGCCAACTGTTCCAACAACATTAAGTGAAACACCAGAAGCAACGGTCTCTACATAAATTGGATAACTTGCAGCAGATGCAGGGGAAATTCCCACAGCAATCTGCGACACAGCTACCGCTGCTATTACGAAGCCCTTTTTCATTTTTCTCCTTATACGAGGTAGTAGTTATCTACTGCGCAGAATCTTGGCAGTTGCACTTAAAACGGACGGTTACAGATTGCAGTAGATAAAGTGAACACATTGAATTTAGGAAATACTTAACCCTCTATTAACTCAATTAGTACTAACCATCTACACAAAGATAATTAAGTACCACCCACACACCCTGTTCGTGTGTTCATCTGAGGGGATGAGTCAAAAACTGGAACGCGGGCAAAAGCTTCCAGTTTTTGCACTCCTCATCTCTTCAATCCCTACCGAGAGCTCCAATTCACCGTATTCTTTACTTCTTACTAAATAAGGAGTTCTCGTGGCAATTGTTAGTATCAACATTGAACTAGTAGCAGAAATCCCTTTAACAATTAATGAATCATCTCGTGAAGAAGGTCAGTCATACGTAGACCTCGTTACTGAAGCAGCAACTGCTTTTATGGAGAACAACGACTTAAACCAACTTGATTTCCAAGTAAAGGTCGTTGGCGACGTTATTGCAGCTGAGTAACTACTTTGTATGACTAAAAAGCTTCTCATCGCAGTGATGGTTGGAATGCTTACATTCCCACCAACAGCTAATGCCGCCATTAAAGATGGCAGTGTGTGTAAGAAGTTTGGTCAGGTTCAGAGTTCTAATTCGGTTAAATTCGTTTGTACTAAAGTTGGTAAAAAGCTGCTCTGGAAGTCAATTTCTAAACCTACTCCTGTAGTAGTAAAGCCAACTAGTTTTGCCAACCTGGAATCTAATTACAAAGGAATTCCTGACGCTGTTTGGGCCAATGCAAAGAAGCTCTTGGATCAGCCTTTGAGTGCGCCGATTAAAGTAGAAGTGGAAAAAGGACCATCTACAAAAATCCTTTACAGCTATTCAGAAATTGAATATGGAATTTCTAGGGCCAATCAACTTGGAGCAAGCTTTCCTCGACAATCTAAGTTTTTAGTGATTGCATTTAATTTCCAAGACAGGGATTGGGCTAAAACTCGCCTGGGAACGATCGAATCTCCCTTCACATTAAGTGACACATTTGCCGACCAAGTCAGTGTTGCATGTACTTCTGCATCAGAATGTGACGGCGCCTTCGGAAATATCTCCTTAGATTCAGGCTTGATTACTCAGGCCACATCTGGTTTGCCAAATTCTATGAATACAAAAATTTCAACTATTAGATCTCATTACGCCCACGAAACCACCCACACGATTCAGAAATCCATTTATAAAAAGTATGGATTAAAGAAATTCTCAATCCCTTGTTGGTTCTCTGAAGGACAACCGCAAGTGGTTGGCCAAACTTCAGCTAGTGAAAGTCTGGCTTCCTACTCAGTTAATCGTTATAACTGGCTTCGTCCGCCATTGCGCGGTCTACCTGATTTTTCAGAAGCAAGTATTAACAAGTTCTTTGATTTGCAACATCAACAACCGTGCGACGCTGCATCTCGACAACACATATATGACATTGGATTTATAGCTGTTGAGGCGCTTGTTTCAATTGGTGGAATTTCATCTACATTTGAAGTACTTGATAAGTACGCTTCAGGAATGACCTTCGACCAAGCTTTCGAAAAGGTTTATGGGATCTCTTGGGTGAGCGCTAAGCCAATTCTTGCTCGAGTGGTTTCAAAGCAATACTTAGAAGCTAATTAAGTGCGCCCGAAGGGATTCGAACCCCTAACCTTCTGATCCGTAGTCAGATGCTCTATCCGTTGAGCTACGGGCGCTTGAAGCGTGTGAATCCTACCCTATCGGAAAGACTCTATTGCTTTTGCAGTCGCAACAGTAAACTCGGGCTCATACTTTTTTAACTGATATCAAAGAGGGAAGTCATGATTGTTACTGCGATATTTAAAGCAAAGCCAGGAAAAGAAAGTGAACTACGCGACGAACTACATGGTGGCGCGAGCGCTTCGTGGAATGAAGCAGGTGTGCGCGGATATCACGTGCACGAATTAATTGATCAACCTGGAACTTTTATGAATATTGAAGTGTATAAAGATGAGGCTGCATTCCAATCACACTTAGAAACACCACATGTAAAATCCTTCTTAGGAAAATTAGATGATCTATTGGCAGAGCCACTGACCGTGTATCAAGGTAAGGCTTTGTTTGGAGGAGAGAATTCGAAGGCTGCTCTTTAGTCTGTAGGATTCCTTAATTATGCGCCGTTTACTATCTGTTGAGCGTCACCAGAAAATTCTCGAAAGAGTTGCATCTGAAAACGCAGTTGATTTCGCCAGCCTTGCTGATGAATTAGGCGTTTCTTCAATGACGGTTCGTCGTGACTTACATATTCTCGAAGAAGCCGGATATTTAAAAACCACTCGTGGTGGCGCATCTGCGCAGTTAGTGCATTCACACGATCTCTTATTACATCCACGTGCAATGGACCAAACGTTGGCTAAAACTCAAATCGGTCAATACGCCGCATCGCTAATTGAAAAGGGCGAAGTAATTTTCTTAGGCACTGGTTCAACTACTGCAGTCTTTGCACAATTCTTGCCAAATGATTTAGACCTGACAGTTATTACGCCATCTCTTCCCCACGCGTCCCAGCTTGCTTCCCGCGGTATCGAAGTCATCAGTACTGGTGGTGTTATTGCAACAGCGGACTTGGCCCAGACTGGTGTTATTGCGCAGGAAACAATTAACCGTTTTGTTGCAACGCGAACAATTATTGGCTCTGGTGGTGTTTCAAAAAGCGGTGGCTTAACAGAGTTTGATCAAGTGATTGCAGATATCAACCGTTCAATGGTTGAGCGATGCGAAGAAGTAATTG
>CAITAV010000021.1 GCA_903890345.1 uncultured Actinomycetes bacterium | reverse complement strand
GGGTGTATTAGTTTCAGAAATAATGTTGCAACAAACTCCCGTCGCACGCGTAGAACCCATCTGGCACATATGGATGAAACGGTGGCCAACTCCAAAAGATTTAGCAGCAGCGTCTCCGGCAGAAGTAATTAAAGAGTGGGGACGCCTTGGTTATCCACGTCGCGCGCTTCGCCTTCGTGAATGCGCCCAAGTAATTGCAACTGATTTCAATAACAAAGTTCCAGATAACGAGATTCAGTTGCGCAAATTACCTGGCATCGGTGATTACACAGCGGCAGCCGTTATGGCATTCGCCTTTGAAGAACGTTCACTCGTTCTAGATATCAACATCCGCCGCTTGTTCTCTCGTATCTATGACGGTGTTCAATCCCCAACTGCTGCGCCCAATAAAACAGAGCGCGCTGCGCGTGCAGAGTTAGTACCAACAAAGAACGCACATCTTTGGGCTGCTGCAACAATGGAACTTGGAGCACTCATATGCACCGCACAAAAACCCAAGTGCGAAATCTGTCCTGTCGCTGATTCATGTAAGTGGCGATCACTTAATTACCCACAATCAGATCAACCAAAGCGCACACAAGCATGGAATGGCACCGATAGACAGTGCCGTGGAATCATCGTCCAAGCACTGCGTGAGAATGATTCACTCACAGAAAAAGAGATTAAGAAGTTATGGGTACTCGAATCACAAGTAGAAAAGGCTTTGAAAACACTTCTGGCCGATGGGTTGATTACCCAATCGGCCAGAAGTAAATACTCGTTACCTAATTAAGCAGTAGGAGCCTCTGCAAGATTCTCAGGTGAATCTGGTGTTGCAGTTTTTGGTGCACCTGTGAATGTGAACTTAGCTTCTGTTCCTTCGCCTTCAACATCTACAACGATGATTTCGCCAGCGTTGAGTTCGCTAAAGAGAATGCGCTCTGAGAGTGCATCTTCGATTTCGCGTTGAATTGTGCGACGAAGTGGACGTGCACCAAGTAATGGATCGTAACCACGATCTGCAAGTAATCCCTTAGCAGCAGTTGTAAGTTCGATTCCCATATCTTTTGCACGCAAACGCTCATCAAGGTTTGCAATCATGAGATCAACGATCTGAATGATTTGATCCTTAGTGAGCTGGTGGAAGACGATGACGTCATCAATACGGTTAAGGAATTCAGGGCGGAAGTGTGACTTAAGTTCGTCGCTTACTTTGCCCTTCATACGCTCGTAGTTTGTTAGATCATCATCAGTGTTAGCAAAACCAAGTCCAAGACTCTTTGAGATATCGCGTGTTCCAAGGTTTGTAGTCATGATGATGACTGTGTTCTTGAAGTCAACAGTGCGTCCTTGCGCATCTGTTAAGCGACCATCTTCGAGTACTTGAAGAAGTGAGTTAAAGATATCTGGGTGTGCTTTTTCAATTTCATCAAAGAGCACAACAGAGAATGGACGACGACGTACTTTCTCTGTGAGTTGTCCACCTTCGTCATATCCAACATAGCCCGGAGGTGCACCGAATAAACGTGATGCGGTGTGACGCTCTGAGTACTCAGACATATCGAGTTGGATTAACGCATCAGCATCTCCGAATAAGAATGATGCAAGTGTGCGTGAAAGTTCTGTCTTACCAACACCAGATGGACCAGCGAAGATAAATGATCCGCCAGGACGCTTTGGATCTTTAAGTCCAGCGCGTGTACGACGAATTGCTTGTGACAACGCCTTGATTGCTTGATCTTGTCCGATCACGCGACGGTGTAGTTCATCTTCCATACGAAGAAGACGTGCAGTTTCTTCTTCAGTTAATTTAAATACTGGAATACCAGTTGAGGCAGAAAGTACTTGTGCAATTAATTCTTCATCAACTTCTGTGACCTTATCTAGATCAGTTGCTTTCCAAT
>CAITAV010000020.1 GCA_903890345.1 uncultured Actinomycetes bacterium | reverse complement strand
GTGCTTGATGTCTTGCGAGTTAAGTAATGAACACCCTGCCAGATAATGCAAGACAAGTGTTTACAAACCTAGATAAAAAAACTGCGGTCAAATGGTGCGCTAATGACTAAGCGCGCTCTGGAAACTCGCACACTCAAATTAGAGGGAATGACGTGCAGTGCCTGCGTTAATTCCATTGAACGCGCACTCAATAACTTAGATGGCGTGAGTGCAACGGTTAATTTTGCAAGTGAAACAGCGCATATTTTGGCTCCGGCAGATGTATCTACTAAGAAACTAATTGAAACGGTAAAGAGTGCGGGATATTCCGCACAATTACTTGGAGATTCAAACCAGTTTGCACTTCATAGCAAACGATCCGCCGTCGCACTCTTCTTTGCACTGCTTTTTTCTGTACCAGCAGTTGCGATTTCTATGACAATGGCATGGCATGAAAAAATAGATTCCCGAATTCTTCAGATGCTAGATGATCTTCGAATTTTGCATCCAATGCATTCTCCAACTGCATGGCTAGTAATAGGCCTGAGTGCACCAGTTGTTCTCTTAGTCGCATGGCCAATTCATCGCGCTGCACTTCGTAATCTGTTGCATCCAACGATGGATAACTTAATTTCAATGGGTTCTCTGAGTGCTTTTGGTTGGTCTATCTATGCAAATGCAACTGGCAATGGCGATGTTTATACAGAAGTTGCGGCTGGAGTTATTACATTTGTAATTCTTGGTCGCTTTCTAGAAACGCGCGCCAAGCGACGTGCAAGCAGTGCGTTGTCTGCATTTCTGGCACTGAATGTTAAAGAAGTAAGTGTTATTCGCGGTGGCTTAACCGTTGTCATTCCTGTTGAGAACTTAGAAATTGGCGATGAATTTGTTGTGGCACCAGGTGATCGAATTGCAACAGATGGAGTAATTGTTTCGGGCAATAGCTCGGTAGATAACTCACTCATCACAGGTGAATCTTTGCCGCTAACAGTTGGTCCCGGTGATCGTGTTATTGGCAGTTCAGTAAATACAAATGGACGCCTAATTGTTCGTGCAACTCGCGTTGGCCGTGATACTGAATATGCGCGCATTACTTCAATGGTTATGGAAGCACAGAGCACGAAGGCACCTATTGCTCGTCTTGCAGATCGCATCAGTGCGGTATTCGTTCCTATTGTTACTGTAATTGCTTTAGCAACATTTGGCGTTCTTCGATACAACGGATACTCACTTGCGGAATCAATCGCAACAGCAATTACTGTCATTGTTATTGCTTGCCCGTGTGCACTTGGATTAGCAACGCCTGTGGCACTGCTTGTTGCATCTGGTCGTGGTGCTCAACGCGGAATCATTATTCGAAACCCTCGAGTCTTAGAAGTTGCTCGCAAGGTAGACACAATTGTTTTAGATAAGACCGGAACACTCACAACCGGTGCGATGAAGGTTCACGAAGTCACAGTCGCAAATGAAGCAGGAGCACTTCTTGGTGCAGGATTTGAACCACTGCTTCGTGAGGCAACAATTCTTTCAACTGCGCTTTCAATTGAAGAACAAAATAACCATCCGATTGCATTAAGCATTCGAGATTTCATTTCAGCACAAGGGATTAAATCGACATCGGTTTCAGAGTTTCAGGTAACACCAGGTTCGGGTGCGGCAGGCCGTGTAAATCTTGGAACACATTCGCCAGTTGTATTAATTGGTTCACCATCAGCTGTTGCACACAGCACCACAACATTTCACCCACTTATTACTGCCGCCGTTGATCGTGGGCATAACGCTGGCTTAAGCGTTTCAGTATTAGCGTGGGATGGAGTTGCACTAGCTGTATTTACTGTCGGCGATGAACTTAAAGCCGATGCAACAGAGACAATTTCGCAATTGAAGTACGCAGGAATTACCCCATGGTTACTAACGGGGGATTCAGAAGATGCAGCGCAATCAATTGCTAAACAAGTTGGAATTGAAAGCGATCACGTTTTATCTGGTGCATTGCCACAAGGAAAACTAACCAAGATTCGCGAATTACAGAGTCAATCCCGAACAGTTGTAATGGTCGGCGATGGAATCAATGAT
>CAITAV010000019.1 GCA_903890345.1 uncultured Actinomycetes bacterium | reverse complement strand
ACTGTTACATGGAATTTAGAAATCAGTGCTTCAATCTATTCTTCCTCACTTAAGTCAGAGCGAAGAATGCCACGCAAGTCTGTCTCTTTCATTGAGAATAAACATGAACGCAATTGACCATCAGATGTCAGGCGAATGCGATCGCATGCTCCACAAAATGGGCGACTAACGCTTCCGATAATGCCAACAGTTGCTGGACCGCCATCGATTAAGAACTCTTCTGCAGGCGATGAACCACGGTAATCAACAGGTGTGAGTTTGTACTTACTGCTTAACTGTTCGAATATTTCATCCGCTGTAATCAAATCAGCGCGATTCCAAATACCGCCGGCATCTAATGGCATCTGTTCGATGAAGCGAAGATTTAAATCTTCGGCCAGTGCCCAATCCAATAAACTCGTGACTTCGCCATCGTTTATGCCGCGAAGTAATACTGCATTAATTTTTACCGGCAATAAGCCCGCATCTTTTGCGGCTTGTATTCCCGCAAAAACATCGTCGAGTCGGTCTCTGTATGTCATTTTCTTAAATACTTCGCGATCTAAAGTATCCAAGCTGATGTTAATGCGACGAAGTCCTGCATCAAATAAAGGTTTGGCTAACTTTGCTAAGGCGAGTCCGTTAGTAGTCATAGACAAAATTGGTGGGTTTTTAATGGCTGAAATACGAGAAACGATTTCAACAATATCTGGGCGCAATAGTGGTTCTCCGCCGGTTAGGCGAATTTCATCTATGCCTTGTGAAACGCCAACTTTGATAATTGAAATCAACTCATCAGTTGTTAACAAATCTTGCGATGGCAACCAAGCAGCAAAATCATGTGGCATGCAATATGTGCAGCGAAGATTGCAGCGATCTGTCAGTGAAACACGTAGGTCTCGATGACCACGTCCGTATGTGTCAACTAGCTGTGTCATGCGCTGTTAACCCATTCGTTAGTGCCATCAGCGAAAACTTGATACTTCCATATTGGAAGTTCTTCTTTAACAGTTGAAACTATCTCTTCACACGCTGCAAATGCTGGGCCACGATGCACAGCTGTTACAACAACTGCAAACGCAGTCTCGCCCATCGCAATTTCGCCATATCTATGTGCAACGGCTACCGCTAAAACATCATGTTTGGCCGCAATTCGATGAGTAATTTCCTCGATGACGCTTTGAGCGGTCGGGTGAATTTCATAGGTTAAAGAAGTTACCTGCTTGTCGGCATCGTTATCTCTCACATCGCCAGAAAAACTTGCAACCGCTCCTGCTTGATTTGTTTTGAGAGATTCCGCTAAGGAATCTACTGAAATTTTCTCTTTAGTTACTAGGGCTGTGATCATGTCCGGCCAATTGATCGTGGATGTGAGATGCAAGTCTTTCAATAATAACTAAGCCATCTTTGGCTGCTCCTGGTGAACCAGGTAAATTAATAATCAGAGTTTTATTTGTTACACCTGCTGCGCCTCGAGATAAATCTGTAGTTGGAACTTTGTCCCGCGAATACGCACGCAGCGCTTCCAGAATTCCTGGCATCTTTTTTTCAATCAGCGGTTCAGTTGCTTCTGGCGTGACATCTAGCGGTGATATCCCCGTACCACCAGTAGTAACAACTAAATCAAGACCATCTTTGATTGCGGACTTAATTGCTGATGCAATTTTTTTTATGTCATCTGGCAGTACTTCAACGGTATCGATTTGATAACCCAGAGCCTTCAAACCTTCAAGAAGAATCTGTCCTGAAGTATCTTCATACACGCCATTAAATGCTCGATTACTTGCCGTGATTACTGCAGCACGTTTCATGCGCGCTTCCAGTGGCCGTTTCTTCCGCCATCTTTTTCATCGACTTGAATATGTTCAATCGTAGCCCCTGGGT
>CAITAV010000018.1 GCA_903890345.1 uncultured Actinomycetes bacterium | reverse complement strand
CGAGATTACCTTAAGTTCTGCCAATTCAATCAAGCTGGCTTCGTGGGTTTCATTAATGGTTTGCTCAAGTTTGGCTGATGAAACGCTCTGTCCAACCATGATTATCGAAAGCAGAACTAATTGTAAAAAAGTTTGAGCAATCCAGGAAACGATGACCAACGTGTCACCAGACTTAATTGCATTGGGCAATGAGATCAAAGCGATAATGGCAAACAAATAGGCACACCACATTGTGGCTACACCTGCAGTTATTTTTTCAGCAATGAACTTGTTAAATGAATCCACTCTGCTCATGGAGCTAGAGTACGCCTTTTCTCATCCTTTTTCGGTTCAACTGGTGGCGTAGGAAGTGAACCGAGGGCGGCCAGTGCGGAATCTCGAATCGCAACCGCTGCTGTGCGCGCATTTTTTAGGGTGTTCATGATTACCAATTTTTGTTCTGCTGTTGTCGCACTAGCAAGAGCAATTTTCGAATCAGCTGTTGCTTTTTTAATAGTTGCTTTAAAGATCTCATTTATTTTTTCTCGAGCCTCTTCGCGAGCCATCATTGCAGCCTTGTAAGCATCTTTTTCAAAGTTAAATTTCTCTTTTACATTTTTAAATTCTGATTTTGCGGAAGGTTTTGGTTTTGAACGATCATCATCGGCTAGCGCAGGATTGAGAGTAAAAATAGTGAGGGCGGCACATATAACTGTTGCTATACCGACACGACGGGCGTTAGTTGCCATGGGCAAAAGTGTAGGAGAAATCTTTGTGAACCTTCTGTGAGATGCTGAGAAAACACCCAAAGTTAGTTACAGATTAACGTTGATGTGCAAGGGTATAGCCATGGCTCCCCAAATTATGGTCGTAGACGACGAAGCAGGTGTACGTGAATTAGTCTGTGATGCGCTGCGAATTGCCGGATTCGAAACCATGCAAGCAAACGATGGGATGTCGGCCCTGACAGCATTGCGATCAGCTAAACCAGATCTATTAATCATCGATATTAATATGCCGCTGATGGATGGTTTCGATTTAGTGGAGCGCTTGCGGAGTCAAAATGATTTAACACCAGTACTTATGCTTTCGGCTCGTAATGATCGAGCAGATATCACACGGGGTTTATCACTCGGCGCAGATGATTATGTAACGAAACCTTTTGGACTAGAAGAGTTATTACTTCGAGTGAAAGCTATTCTGCGTCGGACAACAAAAGTATCGGCAACATCTACAACACTTTCATGCGGGCCAATTACGCTTAATGAAGAATCTCATCAAGTTACTTTTGACGCAGATATCGTTGATCTTTCACCAACGGAGTTTCGATTGCTGGCAATTCTGCTTGAAAACAAAGGTCGCGTTCTAAGCAAATCTGTACTCTTAGATGATGTGTGGGGTATTACCTTTGAATCAGAAACCAGTGTTGTTGATACCTATATCTCGTACTTGCGCAAGAAATTGCATCGTGATGGATTTGATGGCATCAAGACAATTCGAGGAGTTGGTTTTCAAATATTGGAACCTAAGTAGCTAATGAATCAACGATTCCGAGTTACGTTTTTCTCAGTCCTTATAACGACATTAGTTTCTCTTGGAATAGGTGGATTTGCACTTCAGGATTCTCACAGCGCTGCTATTCGCCAAGTAGATTCACGATTAAATTTTGTTATTCAGACAGCACTTCAAAATCAAAAAGATCTATTAAACGCCGCGCTATTTGCACTTGATGCGGGCAGGATTGATGCATCAGTTCTTCTAGTAACACCACGGGGCGAGCCGATCTCATTAACTGAGGCGTCACAACGATTCGCCGTGGATACATCCATTAAAAACTTAACCACTTCGGCAATACGAGCTATTTCAATTAACTCCGAAAATCCTTACCGTATGCGTTCGATTCCACTGCCAGAAAGCGAATTCCTGGTAGTTGCAATCTCTACGGCTGATCTAGAAAGAGATTGGCGTGAAAATATTGCCCGCCTTCTAGCATTCCTATTTTTTGCCAACTCACTTGCGATTGCGCTTTCCTTCCTGCTTCTGCGCAATAACTCACGAAAGCTCGAACAACAATCATTAGTACGCATGCAGAGATTCCTCAGTGATGCGGCTCATGAATTAAGAACACCATTGACTGTTATCAAGGGATATTCAGAGTTATTAGGTGCCCACAAAATAGAGACAAAAGAAGATCAAGAAAAGGCATATTCACGGGTAGACCACGAAGTAAAACGGATGGAATCACTTATAAATGATTTGTTATTAAGTGCAGAACTCAATGAAGCAACACACCTTGATTTCGAGTTATACGATATTTCTTCCGCGCTCAGCACTCACTTGCGTGACTTTGAAATACTTTCGCCTGAACGAACAATCGAACCTAACATTGAGCCCGGAATCCAGATTAAAGCTTCGGGAGATCACGTTGATCGCATGATTCAAAATATTTTTTCAAATATCAGACGGCATACTCCAGCTGTCGCACCAGTGAAAGTGCAACTCAAGAAAAAAGGCAAAGAAGTGCAGTTGCTTATTGAAGATGGTGGACCAGGTCTTCCTGAAGACGCGTATAACAAAGCGAGTTATGAGTTTGAGCGTTTTGATCGCTCTCGTTCACGCGATACTGGCGGTAGTGGACTTGGCTTAAGCATTATTGCTGCAATAGTTAAGGAACACTCAGGAAGCATTTCACTATCGAAAAGCGCTCTCGGCGGACTAGCAATTCACATACAACTGCCAATTAAATAAGCCTTACACTTGAGCAATGTCGCTCGAACTCGCATTCGCTAAAGCCACAGAACTAATCAGTGATCAAGACAATTTTGTTCGTGCAGTGTTCTCTGGACGCCGTAGAAATATGCAGACACAGTACGAACGCATAGATATTCGTCCAGTTCAACTTAAAGATGGCTTGAAGTTACAACTTGTCATGAGCGAGGAAAAACAAGATACAACCAAAAATATTGATATCGATGGCAGCAAAATCCTTGAATTACTCAATGGCGGCTATGCAAATATTTTAGTTGAATTCACAACAGGGTCGTATTCATTGAGAATTACTAAAAAAGGTGAAGCGCTGATTCACGAAGCCAAAGGAGTCTTCGAACGCTCTGTAAACCATGACAGAACAAAAGAAAGATTGCTAGATGCTAGTGACCCGTTCTTAATTGAAGTGGGAATATCTGATCACAAAGGTTCTATTAAGCCATCCATGCAAGATAAGTATCGCCAAGTTGAAGAGTTTCTTAGAATTCTTGAACCGGCATTACCTGAGAAAAAAGAGAAATTTTCAATCGTTGATCTCGGTTGCGGACATGCTTATTTAACTTTTGCGACACATCAGTATCTGCGCAAATCAGGTGTTGATGCCCATGTCATCGGTATCGATGTTCGCGAGAATTCGCGAGATAGAAATAATGCAATTGCTAAGAAACTCGGGATCACTGATTCAATTGAATTTCGCGCCGAAGAAATTTCTGAAACTGCAATCACAACCGCTGATATTGCAATCGCTCTACATGCCTGCGACACCGCCACAGATGATGCAATTGCATGGGGCGTCCAACATGGCGTGCAGCTACTTTTAATTGCACCCTGTTGTCACCACGATTTACAGGTACAGATGCAAGATATTCCTGAGCCATGGCCAATGCTTACTCGCCATGGAATTATGCGTGAACGCCTCGGAGACTTACTCACTGATTCATTTCGAACTCAGATTTTAAAGTTACTTGGATATCGAGTAGATGCAATTGAATTTGTTGGGGGAGAACACACGCCTCGAAACCTAATGATCCGTGCTACAAAAACTGGCGCAAAACCAGAGCCCATTGATATTGCTAGATATAAAGAAATGCTTGCGCAGTGGAATGTGAACCCAGCCCTTGCACAGCGCCTCGCAAAAGAATTAGGCGCAATCTAGTCCGCCTCACCGTTAGACTTCACGCATGTCCAAAGTCCTCGCATCATTGCCAGTTGGTGAAAAAGTTGGCATTGCATTCTCTGGTGGTTTAGATACATCAGTTGCTGTTGCATGGATGCGCGAAAAGGGTGCCATACCTTGCACATATACCGCAGACCTTGGTCAATACGACGAACCAGATATTGATGGGGTTCCTGATCGCGCTAAACAATATGGTGCCGAAATTTCAAGAATTGTTGATTGCAAGGAAGCGCTTGTTGAAGAAGGATTCGCAGCAATTGCATGTGGCGCTTTCCACATTCGTTCTGGTGGAAAACAATATTTCAATACAACACCGCTTGGTCGCGCAGTAACTGGCACATTACTTGTCCGCGCAATGCTTCAAGATGGTGTGGATATTTGGGGCGATGGGTCAACATATAAAGGCAATGACATCGAACGCTTCTATCGCTATGGATTACTTGCTAATCCAAATCTAAGAATTTATAAGCCATGGTTGGACGCAGACTTTGTGCAAGAACTCGGCGGACGCAAGGAAATGTCAGAGTGGCTCGTCAATCACAACTTGCCATATCGCGACAGTGTTGAAAAAGCGTATTCAACGGATGCCAATATTTTAGGTGCAACTCACGAAGCCAAGACACTTGAAAATCTCGATGTATCCCTAGAGTCAGTAAACCCAATCATGGGTGTTCGTTATTGGGATCCAAAGGTTGAAATAAAGAGCGAAGATGTTGTCATTGAATTTATTCAAGGTCGTCCACATTCAATTAATGGAAAGACCTTTAAATCATCCGTTGAACTAATTCATGAAGTCAATACCGTTGGTGGACGCCATGGATTGGGCATG
>CAITAV010000017.1 GCA_903890345.1 uncultured Actinomycetes bacterium | reverse complement strand
CAGATGTAAAAATAATTGAACCAACTAAGCCTTCCCAAGATTTCTTTGGACTTATTGCTGGAACGAGTGGATGACGGCCAATAAGTACACCGACTAAATAACCAAATGTGTCATTGCAACCAACTAACACCACAAATGTCATGACTCGTGCTAATCCGTCATCAGGGCGTGCTAGCAGAACTAGAAAACCTGCAAGGAATGGAAGATAAATCAGTGCCAGAGTTGTAGCTGTTGCACTCTTTACAAAATCTTGTGGGCCTTTTCTTAATCTAGAAATGAGCAGCACAGGAAGTGCAATTGCAGTTGCAACAGCAAGCCCGGCAGCACCTGCACTCCACGCTGCATATATCAATCCACAATTAGCGACTAACAATGAGCGCATTGAAATACGAGTACCTGCTGCTGAGAATGCGCGAGCAATTTCGCGAATTCCTAGCCCAACTGCAATTGCTACAAGAAGAGCAAAGAGCACACGTGCATACGCCAAAGTCAGCCACACTAAAGCAACCAAAGAAAGGCTTACGAGTATTGAAGGCAGGAGTTTGCGTCCAGCCTTAGCGTTTATCGCTTCATTAATTGAATGCAGATCAGACACGTCAGATATGCGATTCTCAAACTTCGAGAAGTTCGCTCTCCTTATGCTTAAGCAACTCGTCGATTTTTGTCACATGATCGCTGGTGATTTTTTCTAATTCTTTTTCCCCACGAGCTAAGTCATCTTTACCAATATGTCCATCTTTTTCTAATTTTTCTATGGCTTCTTTTGCAGCACGGCGGATATTGCGCATTGAAACTTTTGAATCTTCAGCCTTTGTTCGAGCCACTTTGATGTAATCCTTGCGACGCTCTTCTGTAAGTTGTGGGAAATTAACTCTGATTACGACGCCATCGCTACCTGGATTAACGCCAAGATCTGACTCACGAATAGCCTTTTCAATCGACGCCATTGCGCCTTTATCAAATGGTGAAATTAACGCCATACGTGCTTCTGGAACCTGAATTGATGCAAGTTGCGACAGTGAAGTGTAAGTGCCGTAATAATCAACCATAATTTTATTGAATAAAGATGGATGTGCGCGGCCAGTACGAATTGCACCAAAATCATCTTTGGCAACATCAACAGCCTTGTTCATCTTTGTTTCCGCATCTTTAAGTGCAGTTGCTATATCTGACATCAGGACTCCTTAGTAACCTCACCGCTTACGCGACAAGGGTTCCGATCGTTTCACCGCGAACCGCGCGACCGATATTTCCTTTTGTCATGAGATCAAATACCACGATTGGCAATTTGTTCTCACGGCACAAACTAAATGCTGCTGCATCGGCAACAGCTAAAGATTTACTTAATACTTCATCATATGAAATCGTGTCGTACTTCTTTGCACTTGGATCCTTCTTTGGATCAGCGTTATAGACACCATCGACGCCGCTCTTAGCAAGAAGTAGAGCTTCTGAACCAACTTCAAGTGCACGCTGTGCCGCGACTGTATCTGTTGTAAAAAATGGCATTCCTGCACCTGCGCCGAAAATTACAACTCGACCTTTTTCAAGGTGACGAATAGCTCTGCGTGGAATGTAAGGCTCTGCAACTTGTCCCATCGTGATGGCAGTTTGCACGCGAGTATCAACACCTTCTTTTTCTAAGAAATCTTGAAGTGCTAAACAGTTCATGACTGTTCCGAGCATTCCCATGTAGTCAGCGCGCGCACGATCCATGCCACGCTGTTGTAATTCTGCGCCGCGGAAATAATTTCCACCGCCAACGACAATGCTTATTTGAACTCCGGAACGCACAACATCTGCTATTTGTTTTGCAACATCCTGCACAACATCTGGATCAACACCGATGCCTTTTTCTCCACCGAAAACTTCTCCGGAAAGTTTAAGGAGCACTCGCCCGTATTTACCTCTGGTACCGGGCATGAGTGCTCCTTTCACAACTTCGTGTGTTACAGAAGATAGTTTACTGACCTACGCGGAAACGGTGGAATGCCTTGACGGCGGTTCCTGCTTCATCGAGGATCTGCTTCACAGTCTTCTTGGCATCCTTTGCGAATGCTTGTTCAATCAAGCTAACTTCCTTTACAAAGCCAGTGACTCGACCTTCAATAATTTTTGAAAGTGAGGCTTCTGGCTTGCCCTCTTCGCGTGCAGTTTCTTCTGCAATACGACGCTCGTTTTCGATCAGATCTGCTGGAACATCTTCACGGTTAACGAATTTAGGTGCAAATGCTGCAATGTGCTGCGCAACATCTTTGCCAACTTCTGCTGCTTCTTTCGCAAGTGAAACCAAAACGCCAACCTGAGGTGGAAGATCTGGGCTTGTCTTGTGCAGGTACAAACCAACTGGACCATTTACAACAGCAACATTGCGAATTTCGATCTTTTCGCCAAGTGTTGCGTTGCCTTCATCGATTACAGATTGAACAGTTTTGCCGCTTGCCATTGTGGATGCAAGGAAGGCTTCAACGCTCTCCGTTTTAGATGACAACAAGTGGTCAATTAATTCATCTCCAAGTGCAATGAAGCGTTCACCCTTTGCAACAAAGTCAGTTTCGCAGTTTAGTTCGAGCATCACTCCAACTTCGCCTGAAACTTTTGCAACAACTAAACCATTTGATGTGAGACGGCCTTCACGTTTTGTAACGCCTTTAAGACCTTTCACGCGAATGATTTCTACAGCTTTGTCGTAGTCTCCATTTGCTTCATCAAGTGCCTTCTTGCAATCGAGCATTCCTGCTGCAGTTGCTTCACGCAGTTTCTTTACATCTTCTGCTGAATAAGCCACGTGTTAAGCCTCCACTGGAGTTGTTGGTGCTGCTGCTTCTTTTTCCCAGTCAGCTAATGGTTCGTCGGCTGCAACTACTAGAGCCTCTGTTTTTGTCTCTTCTTTTACAACAGCTGAACGCGCTTGTAAACCAGCAACGATTGCATCTGTGATTACGCGAGTAAGTAATCCAATTGAACGGATTGCATCATCGTTACCAGGAATCTTGAAATCAACTTCGTCTGGATCGCAATTTGTATCCAAAATAGCAATTACTGGAATACCAAGCTTCTTTGCTTCAGCAACAGCTAGGTGCTCTTTCTTTGTATCTACAACCCAAATTGCACTTGGCAACTTAGTCATATTGCGGATTCCATCAAGGTTTTTGTGCAGCTTTTCGCGCTCACGACGGAGTACTAGAAGCTCTTTCTTAGTAAGCAACATGTCATTAGTTGCTTCTAGTGCTTCGAGTTCCTTGAGGCGCTGAATGCGCTTGTACACAGTTGGGAAGTTAGTCAACATACCGCCGAGCCAACGCTCAGTAACAGTAGGCATACCAACTCGTGCGGCTTGAGCAATGATTGGCTCTTGTGCCGCTTTCTTTGTTCCGACGAACAAAACGTGTCCGCCCTTTGCAACGACGTCCTTAACAAACTCATATGCGCTATCAATAAGTGCAAGTGATTGTTGGATATCGATGATGTAGATGCCATTGCGCTCAGTGAAAATAAAGCGCTTCATCTTTGGATTCCAGCGACGTGTTTGGTGTCCGAAGTGGACTCCACTGTCGAGGAGTTCTCGCATTGTTACAACAGCCATGATGGCGTGCTCCTTCATAGGTTATTTCTGCTTAGCAAAAATAACCCGCTCGGTTAATGGTTTAACAATTTGTTAAACCCGTCGCACTCGTCATCTACCAGCGAACTGGACCGAAATGATTTTCGACTAAGTCGAATGAGTGCTGAGAAGTCACCAGATTGCTCTGGTGCGGGTGAAATCTTACCTGAGAATTAGGAGTGCAAAATCCACGCTTTATGCGCGGGGATGGGCTTGCTTATAAGCTTTTTGTAAACGGTCGGTGGAGACATGGGTATAAATCTGTGTTGTTGCAAGAGATGCGTGCCCCAAAATTTCTTGCACGGTTCGTAAATCCGCCCCACCTTCGAGTAGATGAGTTGCAGCCGAATGTCGCAGCGCATGTGGTCCTAATTTTTCTAATCCTTCGATTGCACTGAGGGCTTCGTAAACAACTGTACGAACTGTTCGTTGATCAATTCGTTTTCCTCGCGTGCCAAGAAAGAGCGCCGAACCAGATTTGTCGGATGCAATTTGGGGACGTGCGTTATCGATCCAATTCTTAAGTGCTTTCATGGCAGGAATTCCAATTGGAATTGAGCGTTCCTTATTGCCCTTTCCAACCACACGAATAGCTTGACGGTCATAATCAATTGCCTCAAAGTCTAAACCGCATAACTCTGCAACTCGAGCACCACTGGCATACAAAATTTCTAACATTGCACTGTCACGAATCGCAATTGGAGAATCTTCTTCGCCGGCTCGCATTGCCATGGATTCCATTACATCTCTGGCATCACTGACACCTAAAACATCTGGCAAAACTCTATGTCCTTTGGGTGTTGCAAGTGTTACCCCAATGTCTTTAGGTAAATAACCATTCTTATGTGCCCATTTAGTAAATAATCGAATGGTTACTGCGCGCCGGGCGAGTGTGGTTCTTGCGCCGCCTTTGACTGAAATATTTGCTAACCAGGAACGAATATGTGAAATATCAATACCTTGAAGATTAGAAATTCCAAGTGCTTGTAAGTGAATAAAGAAGCTTTCTAAATCGCCTGCATATGCACGAATGGTATGAAGTGAAAGATCGCGCTTTGTATGTAAGTCATTTTCAAAAGCAACACGTACATCATTTAATGTAGGTGTAGGCATGGGTAAAGATTACTCGGGTTTACGACCTTGACGAAGAAGCCCGAAGGTTAAAGCATCTTCAAGGGCCATCGCTGAAGCGGCAATGATGTTTTCGTGAACACCAATTGTGTTCCACTCACCCTTACCATCACTCGTTTCTACGAGTACGCGAGTGATCGCACCTGTTCCTAAACGACCCTCAAGGATACGCACCTTGTAATCGGTGAGTTCTAATGCTTCTAGTTCGGGATAGAACTGCTTGAGTCCAGTACGCAGAGCATTATCAATTGCGTTAACAGGTCCATTTCCTGATCCAGTGCATGTAAATTCTTTTCCATTTGCAACAACACTTACTTCTGCCTTGGTTGTGATTCCAGATTTAGTTGTTCGTTCTGTTGTTGTCGCCCAATGTGTAATAGTGAAAAATGATGGGCGTTTTCCGGAAATTTCTTCAAGCAGTAAGAGTTCAAATGACGCGTCCGCTGCCTCGAAGGTAAATCCATGTGACTCTAAATCTTTCACGCGATCAACAACACGTCCGATGAGTTCTCGGTCTCCCCCAAGATCAACACCTAGTTCTACAGATTTTAATTCGATAGATGCACGGCCAGCCATTTCAGAAACAAGCATGCGCATATCGTTGCCGACAGATTCAGGATCTTCGTGTTGGTATAAAGATGGATCTACTTTGATTGCACTTGCGTGTAAACCAGCCTTGTGTGCGAAGGCTGAGATACCGACGTATGGCTGACGCGCGCTAGAAGAAACATTTGTAACTTCTGCGACAGCATGCGAAATTCTAAATGCTTCACGTAAGGCATCTTTTGGAAGTACAAGTTGTTTTTTCTTTAATTCTAGATTTGCAATGATAGTTACGAGGTCGGCATTGCCTGTTCGTTCTCCATAACCATTTAAAGTTCCCTGTACGTGAGTCGCCCCAGCTGCTATTGCAGCCATCGAGTTTGCGACTGCACAACCTGTGTCATTGTGGCAATGAATACCAAGCCGCGCGTTACTTGCTTGCAAAACATCATGAACTACTTGTGAGAGTTCATCGGGAAGCATTCCGCCATTTGTGTCACAGAGTGCGATGACATCTGCTCCGGCTTCTGCTGCTATTCGAACCACTTCAAGTGCATACGCGCGATTTGAACGATAACCATCGAAGAAGTGCTCAGCATCAAGAAATACTCTTTGCCCTTCACTTCTTAAATGTGTGACCGAATCTTTAATCATCGCTAAGTTTTCATCCAATGTTGTTTTCAGTGCTAGATCGACGTGACGATCAAAAGCCTTTGCAACGAGTGTTACTGCTGGTGCTCCGCTATCGCGAAGTGCACCTAACAATGCATCATCTGCTGCCTTAACATTCGGGCGTCGTGTTGCGCCAAATGCGACAAAGGTTGCATTCTTTAGTTTTAATTCTTTCTTTGCGCGTTCAAAGAACTCTGTGTCTTTAGGATTTGCACCCGGCCATCCGCCTTCGATAAATCCAACGCCTAGATCATCTAGGTGACGCGCAATTGCCAACTTATCTTGAACCGATAAATTCAAACCTTCTTGCTGCGCACCATCGCGCAAGGTGGTGTCATATATATGAAAGGAGTCATTAACTGGCATTAGATGACCTTGCGCATCCACTTATGTGTGTCATTGATTGAACCATGCTGAATTCCCAAGAGGTGATTGCGAATTTGCATCGTAATTTTTCCAGGTTGTCCATCTCCAGTTACCCACGTACCCATGGCACTCTTTGCAGTTCCAACTGGAGAAACAACAGCCGCAGTTCCGCAAGCAAAGATTTCAGTAATTTCACCGGATGCAACACCGTCTCGCCAATCATCAATGCTGAGCATTACTTCTTCTGTTTTGTATCCAAGGTCTTTAGCAACAGAAAGTATTGAATCTCGCGTGATTCCAGGCAAGAGAGTTCCTGTTAATTTTGGAGTAATAACTGTTGCATCAGAGCCAGAACCTTTAACAAAATAAAGATTCATTCCGCCCATCTCTTCAACCCATTTACGTTCCTTGGCATCAATCCAAACAACTTGATCGCAACCTTCTTTAGCCGCAGCCTTTTGTGCAACGAGTGATGCTGCGTAATTTCCGCCGCACTTGGCTTCACCAGTTCCGCCTTGTGCTGCACGTACGTATTCAGTTGAAATCCAAACATTTACAGCTTTTGATGGATCAAAATATGCTCCTGCTGGCGTTGCAATTAACATGTACAAAGCTTTGTTTGACGGACGAACGCCTAAACCAACTTCAGTGGCAAACATGAATGGGCGAATATAAAGTGATTCACCAACTTTATTTGGCACCCAACCAGCATCTTGTTTAACAAGTGCCTCAACTGTTTCGATAAACAAATCTTCTGGCAGTTCAGGCAGTGCTAAACGATTGGCCGACTTAGCAAAGCGACGTGCGTTTGCATCTGGTCGAAATAATCCAATGCCACCATCTGGTTGGCGATACGCCTTCATTCCTTCAAATATCTCTTGTCCATAATGAAAAACCGCTGTCGCCGGATCAAGTGAGATCGGACCGTATGGTTTTAATTCAGGTTCGGACCATCCATCTTTTTCACTCCACTCACACACAACCATGTGATCTGTGTAGTACTTACCAAAACCACCTTCGGCAACGAGTGCATCGCGCGTGGCTGCATCCTTTGCTTGTGGGTTTAATGAAATTTTCATGGATTTATAACGCTGCGACGAGCGCATCTCCAACTTCGCTTGTGCTGCGCTTTTTGTCACCACGTGACGCTAAATCTGCTGCGACTGCGCGTTCAACATCGCGCGCAGCATCAGTTAGACCTAAGTGATCAAGCATCATCGCAACTGACATCACAGTTGCCGTTGGGTCTGCAATGTTTTTTCCTGCAATATCTGGAGCTGATCCGTGAACCGGTTCAAACATTGAAGGGAATTTTCCGGTTGGGTTGATATTTCCTGAAGCCGCAAGACCAATGCCACCACAAATTGCCGCAGCGATATCAGTCAAGATATCTCCGAATAAATTATCGGTGACAACCACATCGAATCGTTCTGGATTGGTCACAAAGAACATAGAAGCAGCATCCACATGTAAATAATCCGTAGTTACTTTCGGAAACTCTTTTGCAACTTCGTTAAAGGTACGAGTCCATAATCCCCCGGCACGAGTTAAGACATTGTTCTTGTGAACCAAGGTAAGTTTCTTTCGATCACGAGCCATCGCACGATTGAATGCATCACGAATAACGCGCTCTGCACCACGGCGAGTGTTAAGACTCTCCTCCGTTGCAATTTCTGCATCAGTTCCTTCAGCAAGTACACCACCGGCACCAACGTATGGTCCTTCAGTACCTTCACGAACAACTACAAAATCAATTGGTTGCTTGGTCGCAAGTGGGGATACAACCCCTGGCATTAAACGAGCTGGACGCAAGTTGATGTAATGATCAAATGCGAATCGTAATTTAAGGAGTAAGCCACGCTCTAATACACCGCTAGGAACTGTTGGATCTCCTACAGCGCCAAGAAGAATGACATCTGCCTTTGCAATTTCTTTTAGGATTGAATCTGGCAAAACTTCACCAGTTTTATGCCAATACCCAGCACCCAAATCGTAAGGAGTCTTAGTAAACGTTGCGCCATATTTCTTTGCGACAACATCTAGTACTTTAATTCCTTCTGCAACAACTTCTGGACCAATGCCATCGCCAGCGATGACTGCTAAATTAAAATTCTTTGACATTATTTATCCTCACGCATTCACAGCATCTGGGACTGATTCGCCAGCAAGTGCTTTGCGAACAGAGTGTGCAACATCTATGCCGGCACGCTCTTGAGCTTCTTCCGTTGAAGCACCGAGGTGAGGCGTTGCTACAACTTGATCAAGTGAAAATAGCGGTGAGTCTGTGCAAGGTTCGGTTGCGTATACATCTATGCCAGCACCAGCAACGCGACCTTCTGTAATCGCTTTATATAGAGCAGCTTCATCTAGAACTCCCCCACGTGCGGCATTAACAATGTGCACCGTTGGCTTGACCTTTGACAAAGCGTCTTCGCCGATCAAATTAAGAGTTTCTTTAGTTTTTGGTAGATGGATAGTGATGAAATCTGAAGACTTCAATAATTCATCTAACTCAACAAGCTTTACTCCAAGGGCTGAAACTTTGTCGGCCGTTAAATATGGATCGTAGGCAATCACATTCATGCCGAAGGCTTTCATGCGGTGCGCAACTAATTGTCCAATCTTTCCAAACCCAACTATTCCGAGGGTTTTTTCAAAGATTTCTGTACCACTGAATTTAGAGCGAGCCCATTTGCCTGCTCGAAGTGATGCGTGGGCTGCAGAAATATTTCGTGCAGATGCCATCATGAGCGCAATTGCTAATTCAGCTGCGCTAACAATATTGGAAGTTGGCGCATTGATAACCATAACTTTTGCAGCAGTTGCTGCTGGTATATCAACGTTATCTAGCCCAACGCCTGCACGAGCAATAACTCTTAATCCTGTCGCGGCACTTATTGCTTCTGCATCCATCTTGGTTGCAGATCGAATAAGTACAGCATCAACGCCTGATTTCAGTGCAGCGAGAAGTTCATCTCGATTTGCCCCGTCACAATGACGGATGTCGAAATCTGAACCAAGTACCTCAACGGTTGCTGGGCTTAGTTCTTCAGCGATGAGTACGACAGGTTTAGCCACGCGCAGCCGTTCCTTCTTTGTAATCATCTTTATTAGATGCCTTAACCCACGACATCATCTTGCGAAGTTCGCGACCAACACTTTCGATCGGATGTGACTCGCCCTTTGCGCGTAATGTTTTGAATTCTTTTCCGCCATTTTCTTGATCGTCAATGAAGCGCTTAGCAAACGCGCCACTTTGAATATCAGCGAGTACGGCCTTCATGTTCTCTTTCACATGTGGGTCGATAACACGTGGACCAGAAACATAATCACCAAACTCTGCTGTATCTGAAACTGACCAACGCTGCTTTGCGATTCCACCTTCGTACATCAAGTCAACAATTAACTTGAGTTCGTGAAGACATTCAAAGTACGCAACTTCAGGTTGGTAGCCAGCTTCGACAAGTGTTTCAAAACCATACATAACTAGTTGTGAAGCACCACCGCATAGAACTGATTGTTCACCGAACAGATCTGTTTCAGTCTCTTCAGTAAATGTCGTGAGGATTCCGCCAGCGCGAAGTCCACCAATTGCTTTTGCGTATGAAAGTGTGAGCGGCCATGCAGTGCCTGTTGAATCTTGTTCTACGGCAACGATTACTGGAACACCACGACCAGCTTCGTATTCGCGACGGACAAGGTGTCCAGGTCCCTTTGGAGCAACCATTGCAACATCAACAGATGTGCTTGGTTTGATGTAACCAAAACGAATATTAAAACCATGACCAAAGAAAAGCGCATCGCCATCTTTTAGGTTTGGGAGAATAGATTCGGTATAGATGTGGCGTTGCAAATGATCTGGCGCCAAAATCATGATGACTGTTGCTTCTTTTACAGCTTCAGCAACGCTCGTTACTTTAAGACCTTCAGCCTCAGCCTTTGCGCGTGAAGGTGAACCATCTTTTAGTCCAACTCGAACATCAACACCACTGTCACGCAGATTGAGTGCGTGAGCATGACCCTGAGATCCGTAGCCAATGATCGCAACTTTGCGTCCTTGGATAATTGAAAGATCTGCATCCTCTTCGTGATACATCGTTGCCACGGTATTTCTCCTTATTTATGTTGGTGTTAGTTTTGGTAATCAGGTTGAGTATCGGTTGGTGCGGGTTTGACTTTGTTAGGCAAGATTTCCTTGATCGAAATTACGTTGATCAACTTGTCTAATTGTGAAATTACTTGTTCAAGGGCATGGCCTTCAACATCAACATCAATTTGCATCTTTGAAATTGCAGGATCTTTAGTAGGCCCAACAGTCAGCGCATCAATGTTGTACGCACGGCGCGAGAACAGCCCAGCTACACGTGCAAGTACGCCAGGTGAGTTTTCAACGAGAACTTCGAGTGTGTGTTTACTCATTAGAGCTCCTGTGAATCCCAGTCAGGCGCCATTTCGCGCGCGATCATGATGTCATCATTTGATGTTCCGGCTGCAACCATTGGCCACACCATTGCATCACGGTGAACTCTGAAATCAACTACAACTGGTTGATCATTAATTGAAAGTGCTTTTTCAATTGTCTTATCTACATCTTCTGGGCGATCACAACTTAAACCTACGCAACCCATAGCATCTGCCAATTTAGGAAAATCTGGTACGCGCTTTGATTCAAGGTTTGTATTTGAATAACGGCCTTCATAGAACAAGGTCTGCCACTGACGAACCATGCCAAGGCTTTCGTTATTGATAATTGCAACCTTGATTGGAATGTTATTAAGTGCGCACGTTACTAATTCTTGGTTGGTCATCTGGAAGCAACCATCACCATCGATTGACCACACAGTTGTATCTGGCGCTGCAACTTTTGCACCCATTGCCGCAGGAACGGAATAACCCATGGTGCCAAGCCCGCCAGAATTTAACCACGTGCGTGGAAGTTCGTAAGGAACAAATTGCGCAGCCCACATTTGATGTTGACCAACACCTGCAACATAAATACTGTCGGGTGCAGATAGTTTTCCAAGACGTTCGATAACGTATTGAGGAGAAACCGAACCATCTGATGGTTTGTCATAACCCAATGGGTATGTGCTCTTTAAGTTATTAACTTGGCGCAACCATGTTGATAAGTCAGGACGGTTTTTGGCCAATGCAGCTTTGAGTGCAGGGATAAGTGCGATCAACGTGTGCTTTAAATCGCCAATTACTGGGACATCGGCAAAACGATTCTTTCCAATTTCTGCAGGATCGACATCGCAATGAATAACCTTTGCATTAACTGCAAAAGTTGAAAGTTTTCCGGTTACACGATCATCGAAACGTGCACCTAAAGTTATAAGAAGATCTGACTTTTGAAGCGTGGTTACTGCAGCAACTGAACCATGCATTCCAGGCATACCCATATGCAATGGATGGCTATGAGGGAAGGACCCAAGTGCCATCAATGTTGTTACAACAGGTGCACCAAGTAATTCTGCGATTTCGCGCAATTCTTTAGATGCATTCGCTTTCATTATGCCACCGCCCACGTAGAACACTGGGCGATGTGATTGTGTAATCAGCGCTGCTGCATCAGAAATAGATTGTGCATTTGGTTGTACCGCAGGTTGATAACCCTTAAGAGAAACAGATGCAGGCCAGTTGAAAACTGTCTCTTTTTGAAGTGCATCTTTAGCAATATCAACCAGAACTGGACCTGGACGCCCCGTTGTTGCAATGTGAAAAGCTTCGGCAATTGCGCGTGGTATTTCGGCAGGATCAGTTATTAAATAATTGTGCTTCGTAAATGGCATTGTGATTCCGCGGATGTCTGCTTCTTGAAATGCATCCGTTCCAATCGCAGCGCTAGGAACTTGACCAGTAATTGCAACAAGTGGAACTGAGTCCATTGCGGCATCTGCAAGTGGTGTAACTAAATTTGTAGCCCCTGGTCCAGAGGTTGCAATGCACACTCCAGCGCGACCAGAAACTTGCGCATATCCAGTTGCAGCATGACCTGCTCCTTGTTCGTGGCGAACGAGGATGTGTCTGATCTTTGAATCAAAAATTGGATCGTAAGCAGGAAGAATCGCGCCACCAGGAATGCCGAACATAACGTCGACGCCTGCGGCTTCAAGTGATTTGACCAAACTTGTTGCACCATTCATTGCAGTGCCATTGGGTGTGCTCACTTTTGCGTTTCTCCTTTCTTGATGCTTCGTTAAAGTAAAAAACCCTCAGATCAACTGAGGGTAGCGCGCGATCGTTTTGCTAGATCACGCGCTTTTAAATCACCACCACGAAGCGGCTTGTGTTTGTTGACATGCCCTTATTCTCCAATAGATAGGCTCAAAGCGTCAACCCCAGGTTGAAACATCTCAGAATTTGAGCGGGGTTAGTCGCAGACCGCACCTTTTGAGGCAGATCCGACAAGTTTGGAGTACTTAGCCAATACGCCACGGGTGAATTTGTGTGGCAACGGCTTCCAACCAACTTTTCGTTTTTCAAGTTCGGCTGCATCAACTAATAAATCTAATGTGCGCTTTACCGTGTCAATTTTTATTCGATCGCCATCTTTGATAAATGCAATTGGTCCGCCATCGACAGCTTCTGGCGCAACGTGACCAACACATAAACCAGTTGAACCACCTGAGAATCTTCCATCAGTTAGAAGTAAAACTGACTTACCCAAGCCAGCGCCTTTTATTGCACCAGTAATCATTAACATTTCGCGCATTCCAGGTCCACCCTTTGGACCTTCATAGCGAATAACGATTGCATCTCCAGCTTGAATTGTTCCATCTTCTAGAGCTTGCATCGCTGCTTGTTCACGTTCAAAGACTCGTGCTGGACCTTCAAAAGTGTCAACACCAATTCCGGCTGTTTTACAGACTGCGCCTTCTGGAGCGAGAGAACCTTTAAGAATCGTAATACCGATATCTGTTGAGAGCGGCTTAGAAATTGCACGCAAAATTTCGCCATCAGGATCTGGTGGATTTATATCAGCTAAGTTCTCTGCCATAGTTTTACCAGTCACGGTTAATGTGTCGCCGTGCAACAAACCAGCATCTAGTAATCCCTTAAGTACAACTGGAATTCCACCAACTTTATCCAGATCACTCATTACAAATCGACCAAACGGCTTGAGATCACCGAGCAAAGGAACCTTCGAACCAATGCGATGGAAATCATCTAGTGAAAGGTCCACATCTGCTTCATGCGCAATTGCCAATAAATGAAGTACCGCATTCGTTGACCCGCCAAGTGCCATTAGCGCAGTTATTGCGTTTTCAAATGCAGGCTTAGTTAAAATATCGCGAGTAGTGATTCCTTGTTTAATTAAATTAACTACTGCTGCGCCAGACTTAACCGCGAATGCATCGCGCCGACGATCAACTGCAGGAGGTGCTGCAGAACCAGGTAGAGACAAACCAATTGCTTCACCGATGGTGGCCATTGTGTTTGCTGTGTACATACCGCCGCATGCACCTTCACCAGGACAAATCGCACGTTCTATTTGGTCTACACGTTCCTGAGTAATCAACCCACGTGCGCATGCACCAACAGCTTCGAATGCATCAATAATCGTGACATCTTTACCATCTACTTGGCCAGGAAGAGTTGAACCTGCATAAACAAAGACGCTGGCAACATCTATACGTGCTGCAGCCATCATCATTCCTGGTAGTGACTTATCGCAACCAGCAAAAGTAACCATTCCATCAAGTCGTTCTGCTTGCATAACAGTTTCAACTGAATCCGCGATTACTTCACGTGAAACGAGTGAGAAGTGCATTCCTTCGTGGCCCATTGAAATTCCATCAGAAACCGAAATGGTTCCGAATTGCATCGGAAATCCACCCGCATCGATTACACCTTGGCGTGAAGCCTTTGCTAAACGATCTAATGAAAGATTGCATGGAGTAATTTCATTCCATGAAGATGCAATACCAATTTGTGGTTTAACCCAGTCATCATCGCCCATACCAACTGCACGTAACATTCCACGTGCTGGTGCGCGTTCTAATCCATCTGTAACTAGACCAGACCTGGGCTTCATGTTTGCCATGGCTACATCGTAAAGTATTTAGTTGCCACTTTGACCAAGGTGGCCAAGTAGTAATTCACGAACTCGAGCAGCATCTGCTTGACCCTTGGTTTCTTTCATAACAATACCGATGAGCGCTCCTGCTGCAGGTAAATGTCCATCGCGAACCTTTTGCGCAGTCTCAGGTTGAGCAGCGCACGCGCTCTCAATGGCTGCCATCAGTGCTGAATCATCATTAACCACTTTAATTCCGCGAGCAGAAATAACTTGTGCGGGAGTTCCTTCTCCGGCAATCACGCCTTCAACAACTTGTCTGGCCAACTTATCTGTCAGTTCGCCTTGTGCAACTAGTGAAACAATTTCTGCAACATCTTTGGCCGTTATCGCTAACGCTGTAATAGCAACATCTTTTTCATTTGCTAGACGAGAAATTTCACCGAGCCACCATGAACGTGCTTTTGTTGGATCAGCACCTAATAGAACAGTTTCTTCAACAATGTTAAGAACGTCTGCATTAATCATTGCCGCCATCTCTTTATCTGGCACTGACCATTGTTCTTGTAAACGTTTACGGCGAAGTGATGGTCGCTCTGGTAATCCGGCACGCAGCTTTTCAATCCATTGTGCATCCGGTACAACTGGAACTAAATCTGGTTCTGGGAAATAGCGATAATCCTCAGCTTGTTCCTTAGATCGACCTGAACGTGTCAATCCAGTATCTTCTTGAAAGTGACGTGTTTCTTGAACAACTTTTTCGCCCTTATTTAGTCGTTCTGCGTGGCGAATCATTTCTCCACGAATTGCGCGCTCAACTGAGCGAAGTGAGTTAACGTTTTTTGTTTCACTTCGTGTGCCTAAAACTTCAGATCCAATTAATCGCAGTGAGACGTTAGCGTCGCATCGAAGTGATCCCTGCTCCATTTTTACATCGCTAACACCAAGTGCTCGCAAAATATCTCGGAGTTCTGCCACATAAGCTTTCGCAACTTCTGGTGCATATTTACCTGTACCCGGAACAATTTTGGTAACAATTTCAACGAGTGGAATACCGGCTCGGTTGTAATCAAGGAGCGAATAATCAGCGCCATGGATTCGGCCAGTTGAGCCACCTACGTGAAGTGATTTTCCTGTGTCTTCTTCCATGTGAACACGTTCGATTTCAATTCTAAAACTCTGTGGACCTTCATCAGTTTCGATTTCAACATCAACATATCCATTGACGCAAATAGGTTCGTCGTACTGCGAAATCTGAAAATTCTTGGGCATATCTGGATAGAAGTAATTTTTGCGTGCAAATCGACTAAATGGAGCAATCGAGCAATTTAGAGCTAAGCCGATCAAAATTGTGGATTCGATTGCTTTCTCATTAACAACTGGAAGCGCTCCTGGCATTGCTAGGCAGACTGGGCATGTTTGTGTGTTTGGTTCGGCACCGAAAATTGTGCTGCAACCACAAAACATTTTGGAGTTGGTATTTAACTCAACGTGAACTTCTAGTCCTAATACTGGTTCGTACTTTGAGATGACATCTTCATAGGTCAACGCGCTCATGCGACACCACCTAATACAGGAGCTTGTGACAGCAATGGTGCTCCCCATTTGCTCAGAAGCGCTGCTTCAAGGGCTGCACCAACTGAATACATTCTTTGGTCTTGCATCACCGGTGACATGATCTGGAATCCAACTGGCAATCCATCTTCGGGTGCAACACCACTTGGCAAACTCATGCCACCGATTCCTGCCATATTTACAGGAATAGTTGCAATGTCGTTGAGGTACATAGCAAGAGGATCATCAGCTTTCTCACCGATTTTAAATGCAGTTGTCGGACATGTTGGCGAAACCATTACATCGCATTTTTCAAAAGCCTTATTGAAATCTTGTGTAATAAGAGTTCGGACTTTCTGAGCACTTCCATAATAGGCATCGTAATAACCTGAAGAAAGCGCATATGTTCCGAGCAAAATACGGCGTTTAACTTCGCGACCAAAACCAACTTCGCGAGTCATATTCATAACTGATTCGGCAGATGCACCATCTGTATCGCCCACACGTAATCCGTAGCGCATTGCGTCAAAACGGGCCAAGTTAGATGAGCACTCTGAAGGTGCAATTAAGTAATAAGCAGCTAATGCGTATTCAAAGTTTGGTGCAGATACTTCAACAATTTCTGCACCAGCTTTTGCTAGTAATTCGAGTGATTCTTCAAAGCGTTGACGAACTCCAGCCTGGTAGCCATCACCATTGAGTTCTTTAACAACTCCTATTTTCATTCCCTTGACGTCACCGCTCTTTGCCGCCGCAACTACTTGTGGAACTGGTGCATTAATACTCGTTGAATCTTTTGGATCATGTCCTGCAATTACTTCATGCAACAAAGCAGTATCTAAAACGGTTCTGGCGCATGGACCCGCTTGATCAAGGGACGAAGAAAATGCAACGAGTCCGTAACGTGAAACTCCGCCGTATGTTGGTTTAACACCGACAGTTCCTGTTACGGCGGCAGGTTGGCGAATTGAACCGCCAGTGTCAGTTCCGATTGCAAGCGGAGCTTCGAATGCTGCAAGAGCTGCCGAAGATCCACCACCTGATCCACCTGGAATACGAGTGAGATCCCAAGGATTATGAGTTGGACCGTATGCAGAATTTTCAGTAGAAGAACCCATTGCGAATTCATCCATATTTGTTTTTCCGAGAATTACAACGCCAGCGCTTTTTAAATTAGTGACCACCGTTGAGTCATAAGGTGGGCGCCATCCTTCAAGAATTTTTGAACCGCACGTGGTTGGCACATCTTTTTGTACAAGAACATCTTTGAGTGCAAGTGGAACTCCTGCAAGTGGGCCTAACTTTTCACCACGAGCGCGTGCATCATCAATTTTTTTTGCTTGTTCAAGTGCGCCTTGAGTATCAACGTATAGAAAAGCATGGACTTTGCCATCAACTTCTGAAATTCGATCAAGGTGCGCTTGCGTGAGAGCCACAGAAGTAGTGGCTCCGCTTGAAAGCGCTGCAGACATTTCTGCTGCTGAATTCTTGATCATGCTTCTTCACCAAGAATTTGAGGAACGCGGAAACGTTGTTCTTCACTGGCGGGTGCTCCAGAAAGTGCTTCTTCAGGAGTCAAACTTGGAATTACTACATCACTTCTAAAAATGTTTTTAAGTGGGAGTGGATGCGATGTTGCAGCCACATCAGTTGTTGCAACTTCCTGCACTCGCGCTACAGCGTTAAGAATTACAGCAAACTCTGTTGTGAGATTTTCGAGTTCTTGATCCGTCATCTCAATTCGAGCCAAACGAGCTAAGTTGGCTACGTCATCACGGGAAAGTGAACTCATGTGTGCAGTCTAATTAGAGGCGGGCTTAACTGCGAATTTGCCCAGTGCCGGTTACGACCCAGGTAGTTGTAGTCATTGCTTCCAAGCCCATTGGGCCGCGGGCGTGCAATTTCTGATTTGAGATACCAATTTCTGCTCCGAAGCCCATCTGTTCACCATCTGTGAATCGCGTAGATGTATTAACCATGATGGCTGCGCAATCTGAGTGCGCAATAAATCTGTCAGATACTTCACGTGATTGCGTCACGATCGCTTCAGTGTGTTTTGTTCCAAATTTTGCGATGTGATCAATTGCTTCATCAACGCTAGAAACAATTCCAACGTTCATTTCGAGCACTCCGTATTCAGTGCACCAATTTTCATCGGTAGCCAGAGTTGCTTCTATATTATTTTTCTTAGCAATAGCTAATGTTTTTTCATCACAATGAAGAATCACGCCTGCATCTTTAAGAGCCTTAAGTGCGACAGGCATAAATTCTTCTGCAACTTTGCTATGGACTAAAAGTGTTTCGGCAGCATTGCACACACTTGGGCGATGCGTCTTTGAGTTGATAAGGATTGGCAGCGCAATTGATAGGTCTGCAAATTCATCTACATAGACATGACATACGCCGGCGCCAGTTTCAATCGTTGGAACCGTAGCCTCATCAACAACCATTCTGATTAGAGATGCGCTGCCCCGAGGGATAACTAAATCAACAAGGCCGCGCGCATGCAATAACGCTTTCACAGTTGCACGATCATCTGAAGGTACTAATTGAATAACTTCAGGAGAAATAGATGTTTTTGCAAGTGCATCACGCATTACTTTCAGAAGTGCAGCGTTGCTAGATGCCGCAGAAGATGAGCCACGCAAGAGAGCAGCATTGCCAGAAGCGAGGAGAATTACCGCAGCGTCCACACTGACATTTGGACGTGCTTCATAGACCATGCCGACAACACCAAATGGAACAGTGCGTTGTTCGAGGTGCAAACCATTTGGTAAATCCTTTTCACGAATTACTTTGCCTAAAGGATTTTCTAGTTCGGCAACTTGGCGCACTCCGGAGGAAATCCCTTTTATTCGCTCCGCTGTTAGCAATAGTCGATCCTGAGTTTGTGGATGCATCTTCTCTGACTGTGCGCGTGCCATATCTTGTGCGTTGGCAGCAAGAATGAAATCTGAAGAACTATCAATTTCATCTGCAATACCCAGCAGTGCGCGTGATCGCTGCTCCCCTGTTGCAGTTGATAGCGAACGCGAAGCAGCACGAGCTTTAAGAGCTAACTCAGAAACTATTGTCGTGGCGTCCATAGTGCTAAGCCTAACGGGAGTTACCCTTAGGCCGTGTCTAAATTAATTCGAGTTCTGCGAAACGTTCTCATCGGTCTTGTCGTTTTCTATCTTGCGCTCTTCGGCTTAACCAAAGCCATTAGATATCCAGAGCCGATAGCTGCAATCAAATTAGGCTTAGCTCCGGCATCAAAGACTCCTGACTTAATGCCCGGGCATTGGATTAAATCACAAGCCAATCCATCCATGGCTTGGAGTGTTGCGAATTCAGAAACTCCCACTGTTGTCACGTGGGACGGTGAAAAGATTTCATTTGATGAGTTCCTATCTAAAACAAATACAAATGCTTTTATCATTCTCCGAAACGGTGAAATAACCTTCGAAAAATACTTAAATGGAAAGTCCAAAGAATCTCGACTTCCCTCTTATTCTGCGGCAAAAACTATGACTTCAATAATGATCGGACAACTCATCACCGCAGGTAAGTTAAAAGAGAGTGATACTTTTGTAAGTATTCTTCCTGAATTCAAGAGTGGTACTAGCTTTGACAAAGTCTCAATTCAGAATTTACTAGATATGCAGAGTGGAATTGGTGTGAGCGATAACTATCCAACTGGCCCATCGGGCTGGGGTGTAGCAATTGCGCAGATGTATGCATCGACTGATTTGAATTGGTTCTTAAAAAATAATCGTAAAATGGCACAAGAACCAGGAACTCACCCAGAGTATCGAAGCGTGGATACTCAATTATTGGGAATGGTTATTCATAAATTAACTGGCATGAAAGTCGCGGATTACTTCTCTGAAAATGTCTGGAAACCAATTGGTGCGGAATATGACGCATTTTGGAATGTTGATCACATTGGTGGACAAGAAAAAACCTTCTGCTGTTTCAATGCTGCGGCAAGAGATTACGCGCGCGTAGGTCAGATGCTTCTTAACCCAGCGGGCATAAAAATAAATAGCAAAGAGATTATCTCGCCAATGTGGATGAAAAGACTTACTAATCCGGTGACAACATTGGATCACAACTGGGGATATAGCGCACAGGTATGGCATCCATTCCCTGGCACAACAATGTTGCTCGGTTTACATGGGCAGTACGTTTATACGGATCCAAATTATCAAGTTGTCATTGTTAAACTCAGTGATGAACCAACTGATAATGGAAACTTCGAAGAGCTAACTGCAGCAGTATTGAAGGAAATTTCAGAGCAGAACTAAATCATCGCGATGCACGAGCTCGCGTTCGTATTCTGGTCCAAGGCTTTGAGCAAGTTCCTTTGTTGAGCGTCCCAACATTGCAGGTATTTCTTCGCTGTCGAATGCAACTAGTCCTCGCGCAATCACTTTGCCATCTGCACTAGCCAATTCGACTGCATCGCCAGAAATAAACTCTCCCTGAACTGCTGTAACTCCGGCAGGTAACAATGAAACTCCACGTTCTAAAATTGCAGTCACTGCTCCGGCATCGAGAATAAGTCGACCTTGTGGCGTTGATGCATGAGCTAGCCACAACATACGTGAATTAGATTTATTCGCTTGGGCGTGAAATAAAGTTCCAAGTGAACTTCCCGCGAGAGTTTCGCTCGATTCTTCAAGGGATGTTAGCAGCATGGCAATTCCAGCACTGGTTGAAATTCGGGCCGCTTCAACTTTGGTAATCAGTCCGCCACTGCCAACACCGGCAGATCCTGCGCCACCTAAAGTTAATGAATCAATATCAGAAATTTTCAGTACTTCGTGGATTGCTTTTGCTCCAGCTTGTGTTGGTGGAGCGTCATAGAGAGCATCAATATCT
>CAITAV010000016.1 GCA_903890345.1 uncultured Actinomycetes bacterium | reverse complement strand
GTATTGAATTTGGTCCAAATCGGGGCCGCGAATTTAATCGCTTTTTAGCACAAGCCATTAATTGCGCAGAAGAAGGAATCGATGTGGCACTTAAGAGCATTCGCACTCAGATTAAAGAGTTAGCCGAAGATGAACCAAAGGCGCCAACACCAGCGTCAATAGAATCTGCGCGAGTTGCTAGGTTAGAGATTGAAGCGCCGAAGAATTAAAGCTTGATCATGTATTGAACGTAATCATTATTTTTTGTAATTGAGTCATACAAATAGCGCGCAGTTTCGTTGCCTGCTTTGGTCTGCCAATACATGCATCCAGCGCCCATAGCGACTGCTTGTTCTTTAACGTGATCAATTAATGCTCGGCCAACGCCTTTGCCCCGTGCTTCGGGAAGAGTAAATAAATCTTCAAGATATAACTCGCCAACTTCTTCCCACGTGGATTGACGCAACATAGCGTGTGCGAAACCAAGAATTTTTCCATCTTCTTCTGCAACGAATCCTGTAAACACATGGCTGTCGTCAAAGAATCGTTGCCACGTTAAGTCAGTTGTGTGATCTGGAAGTGATGTTTCATAGAAAACTAAATATGCCTGCCACAGCGGATTCCATTGCTGGCGATCTGATTTTTCTATATTACGAATTTTCACGTGGTGGCTTTTTCTTAAACAATTTACGTGGATCAGCTTTTTTAGCTTCAGTTCGTGCTCGATCTAGAAAACGCTGAGCCCAGACAAATTCACCAGCTAGAACAAGTAGACCTGCAAATACAAATGGCAGTGTGAAAGGACCTGGAAGAACAATCAATAATCCGCCAATAGCCATCAGGGTGCCGCCGATGACAAGGGAAATTACTTGCCTCACTGGTTTGGGAACACTCTTCCATGCTTTGCGTAGTGGCATGTTCCTATTCTATTTGTAGAAAGGCTCTGATGCTAATAGTTTTGCCTTATGACACGGGTGGCTGCTTGCCAGATCTCACTGAATATTGAAAACCCTGCAGAAAATATTTCACGTGCAAATCAAGGGATATCCCAAGCAATTTCGCAAGGTGCACAGATTATTGTCTTACCTGAATTAACAAATTCTGGATATGTCTTTACTTCAGTATCAGAAGTCCAAGAGCGAAGTACAACTCTCGATGGCGAAATCATCGCTCAGTGGAAAGAGATTGCGCACAAGCACGATGTTGTCATTGTGGCTGGACTAGCGCTCTCCGTTGAATCTCGTTTGTATAACGCATCCGTGATTATTGATAAGAGTGGATTGCTGGGATGGTATGCGAAAGCGCATCTCTTCGGCGAAGAACATCAATTCTTTAAATCTGGAGAAAAGCCACCGCTAGTTGTGAACACAGCCCACGGTCGCATCGCAACAATGGTTTGTTATGACGTTGAATTTCCTGAGTGGGTACGCCTTGCAATGTTGGATCGCGCAGTGCTTCTGGCCGTGCCAACTAATTGGCCGAACTTAGGACAACTAATCCACGGAACACCGATGGAAGCAGTTCGCGTGCAGGCTGCAGCCTCTGTGAACAAAATGGTTGCAGTAGCTGCTGATCGATCTGGCGCCGAACGTGGTCATTCGTGGGTGTCATCATCTGTGATTACAGATTTTGAAGGAAACATCAAAGCAATAGCCAATCGCGAATCAGAAGATGATGTGCAGATATTGGTTGTAGATGTTGAATTACCAACTGATACATCTATTACGCCAAAAAATGATGTCCGCAAAGATCGCCAACCTGATTTGTATAGCGGAATCCTGAAGTACTAAGTACATGCGCGAAGTCATTACTCACATTAACAAAGGTGCGGATTCTCCGGCCCGAGTATTACCTGCGGTGCGCACGCCACTTCGAATCGCTGCAATTCAAGAGCCGTGGCATGGCAGCGTTGAAAAACAAAAGGCCGAGATTACCGCTGCTGTTCAAGCGGCAAGTGAGTTTGTACCTGACTTAATTGTTCTGACCGAACTCTCTTTGTATCCATATGCGTGCACGCGTCCTGATTCACAAGCAGATTTTGTGCCAGAGAAATTAGATGAAAAAGGCCTGAGCGTTTCATTTGCGGCCGAACTTGCTCGTTCATCTAGTGCACATGTTCTGATTTCACTCTATGAAGATGCTGGAGATAAGCAGTACAACACTGCTGTCACAGTTGCGCCAAGTGGTGCGATAGTTTTGAAAACTCGCAAAACACATATTCCGGTGACGGCTGGGTATTACGAAGATAAATACTTTGAACAAGGTGACTCATCCCCTGCTGTTGTGAAAATTAAGGATGCCTCCGTTGGAACACCAACCTGTTGGGATCAATGGTTTCCAGAACTTGCACGTGAATACGG
>CAITAV010000015.1 GCA_903890345.1 uncultured Actinomycetes bacterium | reverse complement strand
GCTGGAATTGGTACTTGGATTGCCTTTCAAACAATCATGAACATTGGTTCTGCTACTTCACTAATCCCAGTTGTAGGTGTTACTTTGCCACTTGTTTCATATGGCGGCTCTTCCCTTGTCGCGACCTATTTTGCTCTAGGTTTTGTATTGGGTGCAGCACGGCGTGATCCGGCCGCTATGGCAGATCTGGAAAACGGTTGATGAAAACAATTATTTTTGCAGGCGGTGGAACAGCAGGTCACGTTGAGCCCGCTCTTGCTGTTGCTGGCCAGTGGATGAAAGAAAACCCTGCTGATAAATGTATTTTTATCGGCACTTCAGAAGGATTAGAAACTTCATTGGTACCGGCCGCAGGTTTTACTCTTCGAACAATTAAGAAAGTTGTGCTTGCTCGTAGATTTTCACTAGGTGTTCTCTTGCTACCCTTAAATTTATTGCAAGCCGTAATGCAGGCTCGCTCAATTATTAAAGGGTCATCACTTCTCATTGGCTTTGGTGGATATGTCAGTGCAGCTTCGTATTTGGCTGCGAAGTCATGTGGTGTCCCAATTGTTATCCATGAGGCAAATGCTCGACCTGGTATTGCCAATCGTTTAGGAACGCGTTTTACATCGGCACTCGCCGTTTCCACCCCTGTTAATCGTGGCCCCTTTAGTCGAGCATTGATTACTGGAATGCCACTGAAGAGTTCGATCACAGAGATCATCACAACTTCTCATTCAGATTGGAACATTGTGCGAAGTCAAGCAAAGCGCACACTAGGTTTTGATGACGCGATGCCACTTGTTCTTGTAGTCGGCGGATCTCAGGGTTCTCAGGCTATGAACACAGTTATTGCGCAATCACTCTCTATCTTGCTCGAAAAGAAAATTCAGGTGATGCACTCTTTAGGTAGAAAAAATGCACTACCGAGTGCTCAATCTGGTTACCAACCACATTCATACATTGCAGAAATGGCAACTGCTTATCTTGCTGCTGACGTGGTTATTTCACGTTCTGGCGCTGTAACGTGTTCAGAGTTTGAGGCTTTAGGAAAATTTGCTCTATTTATCCCACTTGCTATCGGCAACGGAGAACAACTTCCCAATGCAGAGCACTTAGCCAGCCTTGGACGAGCACGCGTTATTTCCCAGAAGGATTTCACTTCATCATGGCTCTTAGCCAACATTGATTCACTGCTTTCTGCTTCACAAGCACGTGGTGCGCAGGTTTCCACGGTAAATAGCACTGCTCATGAGAAGATTACGGCTCTCATGCAAAATGTGCTGAGTTCTCACTAGGGGAGTAATTAATGTTTTCACTCTCCGAACTCGCCGATAAGAAAATTCACTTTATTGGTATCGGCGGAGCGGGCATGAGTGGCCTAGCGCGCATCGCACTTACTCATGGCGCCCAAGTCAGCGGATCGGATGAAAAAGATTCTTCCGTGCTTGCTGCTTTGGCAGCACTCGGTGCAAAGGTTTTTTCTTCACATAGCGCTTCGCACATAGATGGCGCTGACCTTGTTATTTACTCAAACGCTATTTCAAAGAATAATTCTGAAAGAGTTTCTGCGGCGCAATTAGGTATTCCTCTTTATACACGCGCGCAAGCACTTGCTCTGCTCATGAGTGAATCAGTAAGTATTGCTGTGGCAGGCACACATGGGAAAACAACTACATCTTCGATGCTCACTGTGGCTCTACAAGCCTGTGGTGTCGATCCTTCCTTTGCTATTGGCGGCACACTGAGTGCTTCAGGCTCAAATGCTCACAGGGGCACAGGCAAATACTTTGTGGCAGAAGCGGATGAATCAGATGGCTCTTTTGTTGAGTACAAACCATTTGGTGCAATCGTGACAAATGTTGAACATGATCACGTTGATTATTTTGCAACTCCAGCAGATGTAACAGCAGCCTTTGATGAGTTTGCCCGCACAATTTCACCCGATGGTTTCTTGGTGTATTGCGCAGATGACCCTGGATCACTCGCATTAGGGCGTTCAGTGGAAAAGATATTGACCATTTCCTACGGTGAAAATACCGATAGTGATTTACGCATTGATCAGATTGAACTGGCTGCAAAAAGCTCTCGTGCGCGTGCGCTCTGGAAGGGTACATCCATAGGGCATTTAGAAATGAATGTACCAGGGCGGCACAATATTAATAATGCAGCCGCTGCCCTTGCAGTTGGTTTACACCTTGGTTTACCAGCGGCAGGATTGCTTGCAGGTCTTGCTTCGTTTTCTGGAACAGGTCGGCGATTTGAATTAAAAGGCACAGTTCATGGCATACGAGTTCTAGATGATTATGGACATCACCCAACTGAAATTCGAGTAACACTTGATGCCGCGCACAGATACGCGGGCGATGGCAAAGTGTTAGTTATTTTTCAACCGCATCGTTATTCGCGCACTCAAGCTTTTATGTCCGAATTTGCTACTTCACTCTCACTTGCCGACTCAGTCATTTTGCTTGAAGTCTATGCAGCCAGCGAAAAACCTATCGCAGGTGTTAGCTCAGAAGTTATTGCAGAACAAATGTCTAATGGAACCTATATCCCAAACTTTATCGATGCCACAGATGCAATCATCGAAATGGCAAAACCTGGAGATGTGATCATCACACTTGGTGCCGGAGATGTTTCATCACTCGGTCCCATCATCGTTGATGGTTTAACAAAACGATTCCCAAACAAGTAGAACTTTCTATGCCACGCCTTGTAAAAATATTGATCAGCGCTGTAGTTGTTGTTTCGCTTACCTTCCTATTGGGTTGGTCATCAGTCTTTACTGTTAAAAAAGTTGAGTTCGCTGGGATAACCAACCCAATTCAAATCTTGGCAGTTGAGAAAAAAACTGGAAATTTAAATGGAGTTAAGCTGGCCCGAATCGAACCTCGCCAAATTGCAAACACCATTGAAAGTGTTAATTGGGTCAAAAGCGCTGATGTTTCAAGAAATTGGTTTTCAAGTTCAGTCACCATCACAATAGATGCACGAGTTCCAATTGGGATTTTTGGCGGTCGCTATATTGACTCAACGGGTGCAGTATTTGACCCTATTGGAACGCAAGCCGAGGTTCCCATGGTCACTGCCCCAAATGCAGAGGTTGGTTTGCTGGCCATAGAACTCTTCACATCATTACCCGAAGATTTTCGTCAGAACATAACCTCACTTCGTGCCAGATCTGCCGCAGATTTCTCGGTGGCAATCAAAGGCCCAAATAAAGAGTTGATACTTCGACTAGGTAGCGCCGATGACAAAGAGCTAAAAATCAAAGTATTTAAAGCACTTGCAGCCCTTGATGAAAATAAAAATATTTCAACAATCGATGTTTCTGCACCACATGCACCGATTGTTAAGTAAAAAATAATTTAAAAATAATTCGTGGCGATGTTTGCTTAGAGAGTTAATTCGCTTTACTTTCACCTCACGAACTAAAGGGAACACTAAGTCTCAACTCGAGGTTTACCGTTCTCAAGGAGGAGTACCGTGGCTTCACCGCAGAATTATTTAGCTGTCATCAAAGTAGTTGGTATTGGTGGCGGTGGAGTTAATGCAATCAATCGAATGATTGATGTCGGACTCAAAGGCGTCGAGTTCATTGCAATTAATACTGATGCACAACATTTGTTAATGAGTGATGCAGATGTGAAATTAGATATTGGTCGCAAGTCAACTCGTGGACTTGGTGCAGGTGCTGCACCAGAAAAAGGTCGCGAAGCAGCACTTGATCACATAGATGAAATTGAAGAAATTTTACGCGGTGCAGATATGGTTTTTGTTACCGCAGGTGAAGGTGGCGGAACAGGCACAGGCGGTGCGCCAGTAGTTGCAAAGATTGCACGCGAAATTGGTGCACTCACAATCGGAGTTGTTACAAAGCCATTTAGTTTTGAAGGAAAAATTCGTTCAGCGCAAGCAGACGAAGGTATCGAAGCTCTTCGCTCTGAAGTAGATACTCTTATTGTTATTCCAAATGATCGCTTGCTTGCAATCTCCGATCGTTCAATTACTGCAGTAGATGCATTCAAGAGTGCAGATCAAGTATTGCTCTCTGGTGTTCAAGGAATCACAGAAATAATTACACAACCAGGATTAATCAACCTTGACTTTGCAGATGTGAAAACTGTTATGACCGGCGCAGGATCAGCCCTTATGGGAATTGGTTCAGCACGTGGTGAGAATCGCGCAATCCGTGCAGCAGAGTTAGCAATCTCTAGTCCACTACTAGAAGCATCTATTGACGGCGCTATGGGAGTTCTTCTCTCAGTTGCCGGTGGTTCTGATTTAGGTTTGTTTGAAATTAATGAAGCGTGTGAGTTAGTTCAGGCAGCTGCTCATCCAAATGCGAAAATCATCTTTGGAACAACAATCGATGATGCACTAGGTGATGAAGTTCGCATCACTGTTATCGCTGCGGGCTTTGATGGGGGAGAACCTAAGAAGGTTTCAGTTCCCGTCATCAATGCAGCTACATTGGCCGGCAATGCCAATCCGGTTGCAAGCAATGATCCACTGGCTGTGGCACTAGATCTTGAATCTGACTTCACACCTCGTCCTCGCGTTACTTTCGAAGAACTCGTTGCTGAAGATGAAATTGATGTTCCAGATTTCATGAAATAAGAGTGAGTTTTACATTCTTCACCGATCGCCTTGGCGGATATAGCCAAGGCGATTTTTCTTCCCTCAATTTGGCGTTGCACGTAGATGATGAGCCAGAGAGTGTTTTGCGCAATAGAGATGTAATCGAGCAGGCACATGGCAAAACCGTGTACATGAACCAAGTGCACGGAAATAACGTAGAAGTAATTTCGGCTCCAACAGATCAAAGCCTGACATGCGATTCTTTAGTAACAAATGTCCCCGGAGTTACGTTGGCGGTATTGGTCGCGGATTGCATTCCACTATTGCTATCTAGTCGTAACGTAATCGCAGCAGTTCATGTTGGACGACGTGGCTTGGTCAACGGCGTTGCCGCAAAGACCGTTGACATCATGCGCGAATTAGGAGCAGATGAGATCACCGCAAATCTAGGCCCATCTATTTGCGGTCCTTGCTACGAAGTGGATCAAGTGACGTATGAAGAAGTTGTATCAATTCATCCACGTGCCCGATGCAAAACCTCAACAGGAACACCTGCGTTAGACCTGCCCGCAGCCCTTGTTGCTGATCTGGCGAAACTTTCAATTGATAGTCACGTTGACTCTCGTTGCACACGAGAAGATGGCAATCTGTTTTCTTATCGCAAATCCCATCGCACCGGTCGTCAGGCAGGTTTAATTAGATTATGACTTCTCGTTATGACGAAATTGCGGGCAACTTAGCAAAAGTCCAGAGCCAAATTGAGGCTGCTGCCAAAGCTGCACACAGACCTGGTGATGAAATTACTTTGATTGCCGTAACAAAGACTTTTCCAATCAGCGATGTGCATATATTGGCGAGTTTAAATATTCATCACTACGGAGAAAACCGAGATGCAGATGCGGCTCCTAAAGCATCTGCCGTTCCTGGGACATGGCATTTTCAGGGCCAGATTCAAAGTAATAAATTAAAATCAATTGCATCGTGGGCCAATGTGATTCACTCACTAGATGAACTACGACATATTCAGGCACTAGATAAAGTCGCGGCACATCGCATCGGAGTTTTCTTACAAGTGTCACTAGATGGCGCACAGGGTCGGGGAGGTGCGCAGCCTTCTGATTTATCAGAGTTAGCCGATGCTGCCATGGGCTCTTCCCACCTCGATCTCATGGGACTGATGGCCGTTGCCCCACTTGATGTAAGCAGTGATGAAGCATTTGAAAAATTGGCCCAGATTCATAGTGATTTCAAGGCTTCTTACCCCGCAGCAAAGTACTTATCTGCCGGCATGAGTAATGACTTTGAATCGGCGATTATCCATGGTGCGACACATATCCGAGTTGGCAGTTCAATCCTCGGTTCCCGCCCGGTACCCCAGTAACCTTTTAACCATGTCGAATGCAATGCGCCGTGTCGCAAACTACCTTGGTTTAGTTGATGATCCTGAAATCGCAAATTCAGTAGAAACATCTGCTGCTCGCGTTCCCGACGTTCGCATTCGCACACGCGAACCACGTCACGTATCAAGTGTTGTCACAACTGATACAGCTCCACAATTAGAACTTCCAGCACTTGATCGCATCGTTACTTTGCATCCTCGTTTTTATAACGAAGCCCGCACAATCGGTGAGCACTATCGTCTTGGTAATCCAGTCATCATTAATTTAACTGACATGGATGAATCAGAACGTAAGCGCCTTGTAGATTTTGCAAGCGGACTTGTATTCGGTCATCACGGAACAATCGAACGTGTGACTTCAAAAGTTTTCCTACTCTCACCTGCAAACGTCAAGGTAAGTAGCGAAGACAAAGCAGCAGCTGCTGAAGCAAGTTTCTTTAACCAGAGCTGAAACTTTCCTTATGTTACGTATCGGTTCGATACTTCATTTAATACTGCAATTATTTCTCTTCGCACTTCTTGGACGTTTGATTCTGGATTACGTGCGTATGTTTAAACCATCTTGGCGACCAAGTGGCGTTATTTTGTTTTTCGTTGAGGCAATTTATGCAATCACTGATCGCCCAATGAACTTCGTGCGTAGATTCATTCCACCACTGCGTTTAGGTGGAGTTTCACTTGATTTATCTTTCATCGTATTGTTCTTTGCAATACAGATGTTGATGCCTTTAGTTTTACTAATTTAACTCTTCTGTAACTGCGCATTAAATCCAAGCTCACCTTCAAGCGTTGGCAAGCCAGCGTCACGAGTAAATTCGGTAGCTAAAACTTCAGCGCTGATGTGATCCACGGCTGCTTGGACAGCGCTAGCAATGTCATCGGGCGCGTTCCATTTCACATGAATGCGATCTGAAATATCAAAACCACTTGTCTTACGAGCCTCTTGAATAAATCGAATCACTTCTCGCACATTTCCAGCAGCAATTAATTCAGGCGTGAGTGTCAGATCTAGCGCAACGCTCTCAGCTTCATGGCTAGCAACCATCCAACCAGTACGTGGAACTTCGGTGATTACTAAATCCTCTAATTCGATGCTCCAAGTACCAACATCTACTGTGCCCTTGGCGCGAAGTGTCTTAACAAGCGTTGTGGCATCCAGCGCAGCAATTGCTTTGGCTATTGCTTGTACTTCGCCGCCAAATTTGGCACCGAGTGTACGAAAGTTCGCCTTAACTGAAATGTCTACAAGATCGCCATCGGCGTCAGCAATATCTGCAAGATCGGCGACGTTTAATTCATCAGCTATTTGTTCGCGCATATCTGCCGGCAATGCCGCCCAGCCACTTGCTGCGATGAGTGCACGTTGTAGCGGTTGGCGAATCTTAATTCCAGATTCTGCGCGAGCAGCTCTTCCTAATTCAACAATTCTGCGAGTCAGGGCAACTTGTGCAGATAACTTTGTATCGATGTCTGCAGCGTTAGCAACCGGGAAATCAGATAAATGAACAGAATCTGCAACCGTTGGATCTACTGGTCGCACAAGTTCTTGCCAGACATGTTCAGAAATAAAAGGAACCATTGGTGCAAGTAATTGTGTAAGAGTTGATAGGCACTCATGCAGGGTTGCAAGGGCAGCAACGTCGCCATCCCAGAAGCGACGACGTGAGCGACGCACATACCAATTTGAAAGATCATCAATGAATTGAGCCAGTGCTTTTCCAGCACCTTGTGAATCAAAGTTGCTAAGACATGACTCCACTTCGTTAATCAGGATTGATAATTCAGAAATAATCCAACGATCCATAACAGGACGTGTATTGCGTGCTGGAGATTGAGATAGTTCAAAGTTAGAAGCCTGTGCATAGAGTGAGTGAAACGAGATTGTGTTCCAGTACGTCAAAAGCGTCTTTCTGACAACATCGCTAATGGCATCGTGTCCAACTCGACGAGCAGACCATGGCGAACCTGCGGCCAACATGTACCAGCGAACCGCATCGGCGCCGTGTTGGTCCATCAGAGCCATTGGTTCTAGAACATTTCCTAAGTGTTTACTCATCTTGCGACCATCTTTATCAAGGATGTGGCCTAAGCAGAGAACATTTTCATAGGATGATTTATCAAAGACCAGAGTTCCAATTGTCATGAGTGTGTAAAACCAACCACGGGTCTGATCAATTGCTTCGCAGATGAAATCGGCAGGGTATGAGGCTTCGAATTTTTCTTTGCTGCCTTCTTGATGCGGGTAACCCCACTGAGCAAAAGGCATTGCACCTGAGTCATACCAACAATCAATCACTTCAGGAACACGAACCATAACTTGTGAACATTCGGTACACGCAAAAGTTATGTCATCAACGAATGGACGGTGGGGATCAAGTGATGATAATTCTTGTCCGGCACGTGCACCGAGATCTGCTAATGATTCGATACACACTTCGTGCTTGTTTTCACATCGCCAAATTGGAAGCGGTGTACCCCAATAGCGATTGCGAGAGAGCGCCCAGTCAATATTGTTATTGAGCCAATCACCGTAGCGACCAGTCTTAATAGTTTCTGGGTACCAATTCGTTGCTGCATTTTCGCGCAGAAGTTCATCTTTAATTGATGTGGTGCGGATGTACCACGATGGTTGTGCGTAATAGATAAGTGCTGTGTGACAGCGCCAGCAATGTGGGTATGAGTGCTCATACGGTTGGTGGCGATAGAGCAATCCACGAGCTTTCAACTCTTTAACTAATGGCTTATCTGCATCTTTGAAAAACATTCCACCAACAAGTTCAACATCTGCCAAGAAATGACCATCAGGTGCGACTGGATTAACAACTGGCAATCCATAGGCACGGCAGACCTGTAAGTCATCTGCACCAAAAGCGGGGGATTGGTGAACCAATCCAGTTCCATCCTCAGTTGTTACGTAGTCGGCTAGCACTACGAAGTGGGCATCTGGAATCTCAACAAAATCAAATGGTCTTGAATACGTTGTTCGCTCAAGATCTTTGCCGAGAACTGTTTTTAGGATTTCTACTTCGCCCTGTAATTTATCCAGTAACGCTTCTGCAATGACTAGAACTTCTGAAGTTTCTTCGTGCGTAACTTTAGCGATGACGTAATTAACCTTTGGATTAACTGCGATGGCAGTATTTGAAACTAGGGTCCATGGGGTGGTTGTCCATACAAGTAGAGCTGCACCCAACTCTTTGAGCGGCCCAGCTGTAATTGGAAAGCGAACAAATACAGATGGATCTGTCACTGTTTCATAGCCTTGCGCTAACTCGTGATCAGATAATCCTGTTCCACAGCGCGGGCAATATGGTGCAACGCGATGATCTTGAACAAGCAAACCTTTTTTATGAATCTGAGCAAGACTCCACCAGACACTTTCAACATAAGCAGGCGCCATCGTCCAATACGCTTCGTCAAAATCAACCCAAAATCCCATGCGATTAGTCATCGCAGTAAATGCATCAACGTGACGAGTTACGGATTCACGACACTTGTCATTGAATTGCGCGATTCCAAATTTTTCAATGTCACCTTTGCCGTTAAAGCCCAGCTCTTTTTCTACTGCAATTTCAACAGGTAGTCCGTGGCAATCCCAACCCGCCTTGCGAACTACTTGTTTGCCTTTCATTGTGTGAAAACGTGGAAAGACATCTTTAAATACACGCGCTTCGATGTGGTGAGTTCCGGGCATACCGTTTGCAGTGGGAGGACCTTCATAAAAAGTCCACGTAGGTGCGCCTTCTCGACCAGTAACAGATTTTTCAAAGATTGCATTGGTGCGCCAGAAATCAAGGATCGAGTGCTCCATTGCGGCAAGATCGATCTGGGCTGAAATCGGGCGAAATACCATGAGGTCGGAAGTCTATTCCATGCTCATACGTAACTTTCTTCGTGGCGAAGTTGGTACTCATGCGTTAATCCGCATAGTGTGCGCGGCGTGCCAAAGAAACCGGTTAAAAAATCAGTGAAGAAGGCCGCAAAGAAAGCGGTTAAAAAGGCCCCTGCAAAAAAGGTAGCCAAGAAAGCTCCACCAAAAAAGGCACCCGCTAAGAAAGTTGCTGCGAAGAAAGCACCTGCAAAAGCGGTAAAGAAAAACCCTGGTCGCCCATTTCCTTCAAAGACAACGTTGACCGTGGATGAAAAATCCCAAACTGTCAGCGTTAAGACAATTACGGCGCCAGCAAATACCCCAGTTGTTGAAGAACGTCGCCTCGTTATGCCACCGCCAGCACGGCCTGTAAAGAGTGGAAAGAAAGTTGCACCACTGAAGCCAATTAAGCAGGCACCTTCGCCAATCGTTGTTTCTGAGAATGAAGCAGCATGGAGTGCAGCAGAGTTAAAAGCCATTCGCAGCGAATTAGCAAAAGAGCTTTTGCGTTTGCAAGCAGATCTTGCTGTAGTTGAGAAAGAGATGGACGCGCTGATTGCAGACGCGGGAGATGGCGCCGGAGATGATCAGGCTGATGCCGGAACCAAGACTTTTGAACGTGAACATGAAATGTCACTTGTCATTAACGCACGCGACATGGTTTTGCAGACTGAGCGCGCCCTTGAACGCATTGATACAAAAACTTATGGCAATTGCGAAGAGTGCGGCTCACCAATTGGTAAGGCACGTCTACAAGTTTTCCCACGCGCAACACTCTGCATGCTCTGCAAGCAGAAAGAGGAACGGCGCTAAGAATGCGCCCGTGGCGTTCGCTCTATCTCATCGCCTGGGTTGTGTGGTTAACAGATCTTGGAACCAAAGTCTGGGCAGAGAAAGTTTTGTCATCTCGAGCCAATATCGAAGTACTTGGCTCCTTTCTTCAACTGACATTTATTCGAAATTCCGGCGCAGCATTTAGCATCGGAACTGGCAAAACAATTTTCTTTACAATTTTCGCTCTCATTGTTTTAGTTTTCATCACACGTTACGCCACACAAATAACTTCAAAAGGATGGGCCGCGGTATGCGGTCTGGTTCTAGGCGGAATCCTAGGCAATCTCACCGATCGTATTTTTAGAGCGCCTAGTTTTCTGCAAGGTCATGTTATTGATTGGATTCAATTGCCGCGTTGGCCAGTATTTAACGTCGCCGATAGCGCTATTGTGATGGCAGCACTTCTTGCAATTTTTCTCACAATTCGAAATGTTGCACCAATAAAACCTCTAGATAAATAGATTGGCAAGAGTTGAAAATGGCACGAATATCTCGAACCTTGTCAGTCCCGGAGGGCGTTGCTGGCGAACGTATCGATAGTGCGTTAACAAGAGTTCTTGGACTTTCTCGTACAGCAGTTGTTCGTCTACTCGAAGATGGCGATATCACCACATCCGGTAAAGCCATGAATAAGTCGGACAAAGTTGCTGCAGGACAAATTATTGAAGTATTGATGCCGCAAGAGAAAAACTCTGAACCTATTCCTTTGACTCCAATTCCTGGTTTATCAATTATTTATAATGATGATTCAATTGTTGTTATCGATAAGCCAGTGGGTTGCGCGGCACATCCAAGCCCAGGTTGGGAAGGCCCAACAGTTGTTGGTGCTCTCAGCGCAGCTGGTTATACAGTCTCTACAAGTGGTCCGGCAGAACGCGCCGGCATTGTGCATCGATTAGATGTTGGAACAAGTGGATTAATGGTTGTAGCAAAGACTGATCAGGCGTACACCTTTCTTAAAGATGCTTTTAAAACTCGTACCGTTACAAAGATTTATCACGCATTAATCCAAGGTCATATGGATCCAAGCACAGGCACTATTGATGCACCAATTGATCGCCATCCAAAAGAAGATCATCGCTTCGCAG
>CAITAV010000014.1 GCA_903890345.1 uncultured Actinomycetes bacterium | reverse complement strand
CGCAAACAATTCGATCCATTGGGTATGGGCGTTCCATGTCAGCTTTTACTTCGTTAATTGTCGAGAGTTGGTCAGGAGTTTCGATATACGCAAAAGAATCTTCAAGTTCGCGTTGCCACGGTGTATCAGGTGAGAAAGCAAAACCGGGAGAAGAAGTACGAGCGGCGTACAAGCGAATAAGTTCTCCAGCAATTTGGCGCACTGCTTTGCGTGCTCGACCTTTAGCCTTCTGCCATTCGCCACTTCCGATGCGATGAACAGTTGGGGTTTCTCCGCCAACGTATTTACTTACTTGTTCCAATGAATCTGTCGGAACAAAAATTCGATCTCCTGGTTGTCCGCGTTTAGCTGATGCGTATTCAAGAACCAGATATTCACGGGTAACTCCTGCCACCGTTCGTGAAACTAATTCGATGTATCGGCCGATGCCGTGTTGTTCGTGCACAACAAAATCACCATTTTTTAATTCCAGTGGATCAATAGCAGTTTTTCGTTTTGACGGAAGTTTTTCAGTGTTATTGATAGCGCCTTTACTGCCTGATAAATCTCGCTCACTGATAAAAAGAATTCGTGCAGAGGGCACGCTAAAACCAAAGGCAATCGTGGAAGTAACAACTCGAACAGATATTTCAGCTCTTCTAAAAAGATTCGAATATCGCTCGTGCATTCCATGACCATGAGCTGCAAAAACCAAACTCTGACCAGCCTCTGCCGCGCTTCGAAACTCATCTACCAATCGCTCGGTATTTCCACGCAAAGGATCAATTGCTTGAGCTTCTAGGAATACTGCTTCTGTATCCAAATCACTTCCAAAAACATTAAAACTTCTTTGCTGCAATCCATTTTTATCGATTTCTGAATTTAACTCATCCCACTGCATATATGTGCCACTACCGCTATGAAGCGGGGTTGCACCGCCACTAGCGGCGTTCAGCCATGAAGCAAGATAAAACTCTTCATTCGTTGCTAAAAGATCTGAAGCTCTAGATTTAATTCTTTCTTCATCTATAAAAATGACTTCTGTGTTCGTTGGCATGCGATCCAAAATACTTTCGGTTGAATCAACTAACAGCGGAATAAATGACTCCATTCCTTCTGATGCAATACCTTCTGATAACTTTTCCAAGATCTCAGATGCCTGTGGAAAATCGATTATCAGCGCTCGAGCCTTTGCTTGAACTGCCGGAGTAAGCAACAACTCACGACATGGCAAAATCTTGATACTTTCACTAACTACACCAGTTGTTCGTTGTCCTGCAACATCAAAATAACTTATGTCTTCTATTTCATCACCAAAGAAATCAATGCGGACGGGTTGATTTGCTAGTGGCAGAAATACATCAACAATTCCACCACGAACTGCAAATTCTCCACGGCGTTCAACTAAATCAGTTCGTTGGTATGCAAGTTCTCCAAGATGATTGATAAGTTCTTTGAGATCGCATTGTGCGCCAACTGCTAGCTCGCGTACTGGCACCTGAGCGAGGGAATTAATAATTCGATGAATGAGTCCACGCACTGGTGTAACAACAATTGGATTGTGAGCTTTGTTTTCTTTTAGTTTGATCAATGTTGAAATGCGTTGCGCAACCGTGTCACTGCGAGGACTTAAGCGCTCGTGTGGCAATGTTTCCCAAGCAGGAAATTCAAATACATCATCGTGTAATTCCCTGAGATCGTTTACTAAATCTTCACTTGATCTGCTCGAACTTGTAACAATTAAAAGTGGTCGTTCTGCTGCTCGAATTGATGCAAGAAATGGGTGCAATGAAGTTGGCGCGATGATGCGCTTTTTAGATTCAAGTGCATCTCGAATATGTGCATCCGCTGCAAGTGCATCTCGAATGAGTTTCATCTGCTCCCCCTTTCTTGTGCCGTATCAACTGTTGAGAAAACGCCTTAGGCCCCAACTCCGTGGAACCGGAGGGGGCTTAATGGGGCAAGTCTAAGGCAGGTGAACCTGCCATGATTAGCCAGTGCCTACGCAAGATTCCGCAGCAGCTATCGGTAACGATGGCGCTGGTTTGCGCGCCGATGTTCGAAAACTCGGTGACTTACTAGGTGAATCACTCGTTCGCCAAGAAGGACAAGAGTTACTTGAATTAGTAGAAGCAGTTCGCAAAGCAGGTAAAGATGGCGGTGGGGACGAACTCTTATCAACTTTATCGATAGAACAATCTGTACAACTCGTTCGTGCATTTAGTACATATTTCAATTTAGCTAACGTTGCAGAGCAAGTTCACCGTGCGCGAGTTCTGGCCGATGCCAGAGCGCAAGGTGGATCATGGATGGCAAAAGCTGTCGATAAAATTTCCGCAGCACAGAGTGCCAAATTGGCCGGACATGAATTTTCAACAGAAGATGTAACACGTTGGATTAATGAATTAATGGTGCGACCAGTTTTTACTGCTCACCCAACTGAAGCGGCCAGACGTTCTGTGTTAAACAAATTAGGAAGAGTCGCAAAGCTCCTAGATGAACCAAGTACTCCTGCTCAACGAAACCAATTGGCAGAAACTATTGATGTGCTGTGGCAAACCGATGAATTACGCGTGGGGCGCCCAGAACCACTTGATGAAGCAATGAATGCTCTGTATTACCTCGATGATTTATTTAAATTAACCATTCCTGAAGTACTCAGTGACTTTAAAAGTGAAATTAAACGAATCGGTGTAGATCTTCCCCTTGATGCTCGTCCGATTTCTTTCGGAAGTTGGATTGGTGGAGACCGTGATGGCAATCCAAATATCACAGCATCAATTACAGAGTCTGCAATGTTGTTACAAGTTGGTCACGCTATTCGAGTGACTATTGCAGCAATGGATGAATTACGTCAGATGCTCTCAGTTTCTACCCGCATTACAGGTGTGAACAAAGCGCTACTAGATTCTGTAGAAGAAGATCTCAAACATATTCCAGAGTTTGAAGAGCGCTTTAAGCGTTTAAATGTTCAAGAGCCATATCGCTTGAAGGCGACTGCAATTGTGCATCGTCTTGGTTTTACTCGTAATCGTCATGCTTCAGG
>CAITAV010000013.1 GCA_903890345.1 uncultured Actinomycetes bacterium | reverse complement strand
TTCCGTGATGAAATGGTGGTTGCATCATGCGTCGATGTGCGAGGTGAATTGGTTCTTCGTTAGTCAGTAATCCTTCGCCCAACACCTTGCGCATACGAGCAAATCCAACACCTTTTACAAACTTGTGCTGCTGGGCAACTGTTACTTCATGGACGGCAGATGGGGAGAAGAGTCCGATAAATAGCCTGCGGGAGAGAAAAAATGAACATGCGTTGCCATATTTTTTTTGCATGGATAACAAAAAATTCGGCGTATCGATAATAAAAGTTGGCGTAAGCAGATCTGAGAAAATTGGTTTTGGACCAGGTAACCGTGAATCGCCTTGCCAATGCTTGCGCAAAATCGGCGCAGGAATGGCTGCGTACTCAGAGGGTCTAGGTGCTGAGAAGGGTTTATCGAGCTGCATTGCCATTGCCCAAGCGTATTGCTCAGGGCAGATTAGTTAAATGAAAGTGGGGAAAATCTTTTAATTAGCAGCAGGGGATTCAACGAGTTTAGAAGTCTCGTCTTGAATCTTTGCAGCAATTGGACGAATCTTTTCGGCGTATTCCTTGCCGTGGTGTCCACAGAATAGAAGCTCTCCACCAGAGAGAAGCAGGGCGCGTACATAGGCCTGTGCTCCGCAACGATCGCATCGGTCAAGGGCGTTAAGAGGTACTGCTTCAAGAATCAATTGTTCTGACATATCTCTCTCCGTTCTCAATCGGGAAGTGGTGGGTGGTGCTTTATATGGAACATCAAACCATGTCTGGTTATTCCCCGCTCGTTAATATTGCATATTTAGGCGTAAATTTTGTGTTAATTAGATGAGAATCACCTGTGACTGCACCTTCTGAAGCATTTGCGGCGAGTTACACGCAGGTTTGACGTATTGAAAGATAACCTTTGCCACCGTGGCCTCCAAGAATATTGATGCAAATATCTCGCAGGAGAGCTATACCGCAAAAGATTTAGCAGTCCTTGAAGGACTCGATGCAGTTCGCAAACGTCCCGGAATGTATATCGGTTCAACCGATTCGCGCGGACTTATGCACTGCTTGTGGGAAATTATTGATAACTCAGTTGATGAAGCACTCGCTGGGCACTGTAAGAAAATTGAAATTAACCTTGAATCAGATGGATCAGTTGAAGTACACGATGATGGTCGCGGTATTCCAGTTGATAAAGAACCAAAGACAGGACTTACTGGTGTTGAAGTTGTTCTAACAAAATTACACGCAGGTGGAAAATTCGGTGGCGGATCGTACGCGGCATCCGGTGGTCTACACGGTGTTGGCGCATCAGTTGTTAACGCACTTGCAGTTCGCCTAGATGCTGAAGTTGATCGCGATGGCAAGATTTATTGGATGTCATTTCAACGCGGTGTTGCAGGAATTTTCGATGGCGATGGACCAAAGGCAGAGTTCACACCAAAATCTGGATTACGCGTTATTGGCAAAATTTCTAGCAAGGTCACAGGCACACGCATTAAATGGTGGAGTGATAAGCAGATCTTCTTAAAGGAAGCCGAACTAGACCTTGAAGATGTTTATGCCCGTGCACGTCAAACATCTTTCCTTGTTCCGGGGTTAACACTTACGGTCAATGACAATCGCACTAAAGCAAAGACCACGGAATCTTTTTATCACAAGGGCGGAATCTCCGAATACTGCGAATTCTTACAACCCGATCAGCCAATAGGCGATGTCATACGTATTTACGGCACCGGGCACTATCAAGAGACTGTTCCTGTCCTAGATGACAAGGGCCACATGGTTTCAACAGAAGTAGAGCGCGATATGGAAGTTGATATCGCCATGAAGTGGGGCAATGGTTTTGATAACACTCAGCGCTCATTCGTAAACATCATTGCAACTCCTAAGGGTGGAACACACGTTCTGGGCTTTGAGCGAGCAATCACCAAGGC
>CAITAV010000012.1 GCA_903890345.1 uncultured Actinomycetes bacterium | reverse complement strand
GGAAATGATGCCGAACTCATTGTTGTAAGCCACGGTGCCACTGAAGCAGCACTGAGTTCGACAGTCAGCGCGCTATCAAAAATGGACATTGTTACTAAGGTTGAAAGTGTTCTACGAGTACTTGGGTCACAATCCTGATGTCAATTTTTTCTCGCAGACCAGGTGCGCATCAATGGCGCGGAGTAATTAACGAATATCGCCATCGCTTGCCTGTTTCAGATCAGACTCCTGTGATCACCCTTAATGAAGGTGGAACCCCACTTATTTATGCTTGCAATCTTTCTGAGTTATTAAAAAATGATGTGTGGATTAAGTACGAAGGATTAAATCCAACAGGATCATTTAAAGATCGCGGCATGACAATGGCAATTTCTAAAGCAGCCGAAGATGGATCAAAAGCAGTTATTTGTGCATCAACTGGAAATACTTCGGCCTCTGCTGCTGCCTATGCGGTTAAAGCTGGAATGGTTCCGGCAGTACTTATTCCTAAAGGAAAAATTGCGCTTGGAAAATTAGCGCAAGCAGTTGCACATGGGTCAAAAATTCTGCAAGTAAATGGAAACTTTGATGATTGCTTAACACTTGCCCGCGAGTTATCTGAAAATTTCCCAGTAGCACTCGTGAATTCAGTTAATCCATACCGAATTGAAGGACAGAAGACAGCATCTTTTGAAGTAGTCGACGCATTAGGTGATGCACCAGATATTCACGCACTTCCTGTCGGTAACGCAGGAAATATCACTGCGTACTGGAAGGGCTACAAGGAATATCGCTCGGACCGTATGTGCTCGCAATTACCAGCAATGTGGGGATTTCAAGCCGCGGGATCTGCACCAATCGTTAAGGGAAAAATTGTTAAGAACCCAAACACAATTGCAACAGCCATTCGAATTGGTAATCCGGCTTCATGGCAGCAAGCAATTGATGCGCGCGATTCTTCAGGTGGATTAATTGATGCAGTAACAGATAAAGAAATTCTCGCTGCCTATCACCTGATCGCATCGAAAGAAGGAATCTTCGTAGAACCCTCTTCAGCAGCTGGTTTAGCAGGCTTAATTAAGTATCAAAAGGCTGGGAAACTTCCAAAGAATAAAACAATTGTTATTACCGTAACTGGCCATGGATTAAAAGATATTCCGTGGGCACTAGAAGGCGCCAAGAAACCAGTTGTCGTGCCAGTAAGTGTGAAGGCTGCAGCAAAGGCGTTGGGGCTTTCATAAAATGGCTAAACCAACTTTTCGCGCAAACGCCGTACAAATTCAAGTCCCCGCAACTAGTGCAAATCTAGGTCCTGGATTTGATTCACTCGGTTTAGCTCTCGGTATGCACGATCGATACGTCGCACAAATTCTTGATGATCCAGGTTTAGATATTGATATTTCTGGCGAAGGCGCTGATGTTTTGCCACGTACAGATAAGAATTTACTTGTTAAGGCAATGTACAAAGGTTTCAAATACTTAGGCGGCGAACCAAAAGGTGTTGCAATTCGCGCGCTGAATGTGATTCCACATGGACGCGGCTTGGGTTCTTCTGCAAGTGCAATTATTGGCGGCTTAATGTTGGCACGATCATTGGTGCTAACTGGTGAAGACAAAATGAGCAACGAAGATTTACTCAATCTTGCAACAGAGATGGAAGGTCATCCAGACAATGTTGCTGCTGCTCTTTTTGGAAGCGCAACGATTGCCTGGACTGAAGATCAACGTGGCAAGAACATCGCGCGTGCTGTACAAATTCATGTAGACCCACGCATTAGCGTCATTGCATTTATTCCAGAAGGTGCGGTTGCTACTTCAAAGGCTCGAAAACTTCTTCCAGAAAGCATTGTTCATGCAGATGCTGCCGCCAATACAACCCGTGGAGAATTACTTGTTCACGCACTTGCATCACGACCAGATTTATTATTCATTGCAACCGAAGATTTCATTCATCAAAAGTTCCGTCAAGAAGCGATGCCCAAGTCTTTTGCTCTTCTAAATAAATTACGCGGTGCTGGCGTTGCAGCATTTATTTCTGGAGCAGGACCAACAGTCCTAGCTCTTCATAATGGTGACGCCAATGAGATCGCTGAATTACAGCGAGCAGCTGGTTCTGTTTTTGAGGTCAAAGCCCTGAGTATTTGCACTACCGGAGCGGGAATCATCGCTTAATTGTGAATTTGTAGGGACTGGCGCCTCGGTGCTACCCTTATGACATCTGATCAGCCGGCTCTAGTTAATCGGTGCAAGATTTTTTCAGATAAATAAATTACTCGCTCCTTTTGGGCAATCCTTAAGGCCATTACTGAAATGAAAACAATGACAGAAAAAGAACCAATACGTTCAGACAGCCCAGAGTTAAATGCAATGTCCCTTCCGAAACTTAAGGAAGTAGCTTCGCAACTCGGTATAGATGGCGCTGCCAAACTAAAGAAAGATGCTCTCGTTCAGGCAATTGCTGATTTACAAGCAGCCAACAGAGAAGCAGCCAAAGCAGAACGCGAAGCTCGTCGCGAAGCGCGCAATAATCGTAATAAGAAAGATGCGCCACGCGATTCAGATTCCAATGACGATTCAGATTCCGATAGTGATTCTTCAAGCAACCGTGGCGATCGTTTCGATCGCAATGACCGTGGTCGCGGACGTGACCGTGGTCGCGGACGTGATCGCAATCGCGATCGTGGAAACCGCGAAGAACGCGAACCAGTTCTTTCAGAAGATGACGTTCTACTTCCAGTAGGCGGTCTTCTAGACATTCTTGAAAGCTATGCATTCATTCGCACAGGTGGATATTTACCTGGACCAAATGATGTGTACGTATCACTACAGCAAGTACGTAAGTACGGGCTGCGCAAGGGTGACGTTGTCACAGGTCAAGTTCGTCAGCCAAATGAAGGTGAACGTCGTGAAAAATTCAATGCACTCATCGTGTTGGACACAATCAACGGATCAAATCCTGATGAGGTTCGCAACCGCGTTGAATTCAACAAACTAGTTCCGCTATACCCACAAGAGCGTTTACGCCTTGAAACCGAACCAAATATTTTGACTACTCGTGTTATCGATTTGATCTCACCTATTGGTAAAGGTCAGCGCGGACTTATTGTTTCTCCACCAAAGGCTGGAAAGACAATGGTGTTGCAATCAATTGCAAACGCAATTACAACAAATAACCCAGAGTGTCACTTAATGGTTGTGCTCGTAGATGAGCGTCCAGAAGAAGTTACAGATATGCAGCGCTCAGTAAAGGGCGAAGTTATTGCCTCAACTTTTGATCGTCCAGCCGATGACCACACAACAGTTGCAGAGTTAGCAATTGAACGTGCAAAGCGTCTTGTTGAACTTGGACACGATGTAGTTGTGCTTCTTGATTCAATTACACGTCTAGGTCGCGCATACAACATTGCAGCTCCTGCATCAGGTCGAATTCTCTCTGGTGGTGTTGATTCAGCTGCTTTGTATCCACCAAAGAAGTTCTTCGGTGCTGCTCGTAACATCGAAGATGGCGGATCACTCACAATTCTTGCAACAGCTCTGGTTGATACAGGCTCTCGTATGGATGAAGTTATCTTCGAAGAGTTCAAGGGAACTGGAAACATGGAACTCATTCTTGATCGCCGTATGGCAGATAAGAGAATCTTCCCTGCAGTTAACGTTGTTGCTTCCGGTACTCGTAAAGAAGAAATTCTTATGGGAACAGAAGAACTTAATATTGTGTGGAAACTTCGTCGCGTACTTCACGCACTCGAACCACAACAAGCACTCGAATTACTCCTTGAAAAGATGAAGGGCACTAAGTCCAACGTTGAGTTCTTAATGCAGATCCAGAAGACAACAGTCGGACCAGGATCTGAAGGATAAGTTCACGCTCAAATTTTTAAATACCCACCTGATGGGGTTAACCTTTAGCCCTATTAACCGTCAGTCTGGTTCACGTGAAAATCACGACCCAGACACGAAAGAGGAAATGAAATGAAGTCAGAGATCCATCCAGAGTACAAAGAGACTCAAGTAACTTGTGGTTGCGGTGAAAAGTTTGTTACCCGTTCAACTGTTACAAGCGGTTCAATTTATGTTGAAGTATGTTCTGTATGCCATCCTTTCTACACAGGCAAGCAGCGCATTCTTGATACTGGTGGACGCGTAGCGAAGTTCGAAGAGCGCTTCGGTAAAAAATAGCTTTCTAAAGAGACCGCATTCACTACTCCTGTAGTGGTTGCGGTCTTTTGCTTTTCTAATGCAGCACTCGTTATTAAAGGAAAGGAGAAGCCACAATGACAAATGATCGTTTTGCATCCGCACACGAAATGGTTCGCGAATACGCAGAACTAGAAGCTGCCATGGCTGATCCTTCACTTCACGATGATCAAGGTAAGGCGCGCCAACTTGGTCGTCGCTACGCACAACTCGGTCCAGTCGTTGCTGGATTTAAAGAGTGGAAGAGCGCTGATGATGATCTAAATGCCGCTAAAGAATTAGCCGCCACAGATCCAGATTTTGCATCTGAAATTCCTGCGTTAGAAGAAACTGCGCAGAAGACTGCTGAAAAATTAGAAGAGTTATTACTTCCACGAGATCCCAATGATGATCGAGATGTAATTCTCGAAGTAAAAGCTGGAGCAGGTGGCGATGAATCCGCACTCTTTGCTGGAGACCTATTGCGCATGTATATGCGATATGCGGAAAAACGAAATTGGAAAGTTGAAATTCTCGATGCCACTGAAAGTGAAATGGGCGGCTACAAAGATATTGCGGTGGCTGTTAAATCCAAAGGCACTGCAGCACCTG
>CAITAV010000011.1 GCA_903890345.1 uncultured Actinomycetes bacterium | reverse complement strand
TCCAGAAATTGCAGTTGCCTCCACAAAGGCGCTACTTACACAAATAATTGCGGTGTATCTCATTGGATTACACCTTGCTCAAGTTCGATCACAACTTACTGATGATCAAGTTGCTGATCTTTACAATGAAATGCTTGAGTTACCGGGCAAGATTGAACAAATCCTGGAAACTGTCGAGCCATTGCGTGCACTTACAAGAAAATTTGCTGATGCAAACACAATTCTCTTTCTCGGCAGAAACATCGGTTATCCAGTTGCGCTAGAAGGGGCGCTGAAGTTAAAAGAGTTGGCATACATTCACGCAGAAGGTTTTGCAGGCGGCGAACTCAAGCACGGACCAATCGCACTTATTGATTCAGTTTCGGCCACTCCAGTGATAGCGATTTTGCCTGCGGGCCACGAACATTCACTCGATGAAAAAATGGCTAGCAATATTCAAGAAGTTAAAGCGCGTGGTGCGAGAGTCATCGTGATTGCTGAAGAAGGTGCAACGGTTGTCGGAGCCGAATATGTCATTCGTATTCCTGTCACAAATCCTCTTTTCCAACCAATTCTTGCCACAGTGCCATTGCAAGTATTTGCATATGAAATCGCAGTTGCTCGCGGAAGCGATGTAGATCAGCCTCGCAATTTGGCAAAATCTGTAACGGTGGAATAAGTGCCATCAATACGTAGACAACAAATGTTTCGTGCAGTGAAGTGGTCATCCCTATTTTTTGTCGGATTTATCATTGTCACTCAGCAAGTAATTACGAATGGTCCATTGATCGCACTTGATGCAAGAATCGCTAACGCGAAACGGATTGATTTTGCACCTTGGATTGATTTTGTTCTCATGCGTATTGATAACTTAGGTTTACGCGGACTTACAGCAACGGCCTTGTTGATTGCCGCAATTTACATCGCCAGACGATTTAAAACATGGAGACCACTAAATTTGGCGATACTTTCACTTATCGCACTTAACCTCACTGTTGGTCTGGCTAAATTATTAATTGGTAGAACAAAACCCCAACTAAATGTTGATCTCATTTACGCCGGTGGTCTTTCATATCCAAGTGGTCATGCTTCCAATGCCATTTTGACCTGGGGAGTATTGGCTTATTTAATTTATAGATATGCCCACGTGAATCGTTATCGCGGGCGTCTTGCTAGCGCTGGAGTAGCACTCATTTCACTGAGCGTTTGCGTGGTCTCACTCATGAGAAATACTCACTGGCTCTCGGACTTAGTTGGTGGATTGTTTATTGGCGCAGCCTTATTGGTTATGGTCATCGCAATCGATCGCTTCGTAACATCTAATAGCCAACTCTCATAGTTCTTATTAGTATTGCCAAATGATTGAGGGCGTGGGAATCGACGTAGTCAACATCGATCGTTTCAAAGAATCCTTAGAACGTACTCCTGGTTTAAGTGAGAAATTATTTACTGAATCCGAACGCACAAAAAACGTTCAATCGTTAGCTGCACGTTTTGCAGCCAAAGAAGCACTTGCAAAAGCACTCAGCGTTGGGCATGGATTGCAATGGCATGAGGCCGAAGTTATCAATCTAGAAAATGGCAAACCAGAGTTTCTATTCCGTGGCGAAATTGCAGAGTTAATAAGCGGTTCACGGGTGCATCTTTCTCTTTCTCATGATGGGGGAATTGCTTCTGCAATTGTTGTTATTGAGGAAAAAGCATGAGCGATCGCGCGGAATTTCTCATTGATCTGAGTGCACTAAGTACAAATATCTCGCGATTGAAAAAAGAGTGCGGCGTAGACATGTTAGCTGTTGTAAAAGCCGATGCATATGGTCACGGTCTTATTCGCGTTTCACATGCTGCGTTAAAAGCAGGGGCATCATGGTTAGGTGTTGCACTTCTAGAAGAAGCAATAACTCTTCGAGAAAACGGAGTACAAGCACCAATTCTTGCGTGGCTTGTTTCACCTGGTTCTGATTTTGATTCTGCAATCACCCACAATATTGATATTGGTGTTTCAAGTATTAAGGGATTGCGCGAGATAAGTGAATCCGCACAAAGAGTGGGGAAGAAAGCTCGCATCCATATCGAATTAGATACAGGAATGAGTCGTGGGGGATTCTTAGATGAGTGGAAAGATTTACTCACAGAAGATTTTGTCCAGGTTGAAGTAATAGGAATTTTTTCACACTTTGCTCGGGCAGATGAACCTGGTGAAAAACAAAATATCGATCAACTTCAGCGCTTTAAGCAGATGGTGCAAGAGCTGGGTGATATTGGAATTAATCCACCGATTAAGCATTTAGCCAATTCCGCTGCAACCATGAAAGATTCAACGTCGTACTTCACAATGGTCCGCGTGGGAATTGCTATGTATGGGCTAACTCCAGATCTCACACATTTAGGAACAAGTAAAGATTTGGGATTGCGTCCAGTAGGACAACTGCGAGCAAAACTTCATCTTGTAAAAAGCGTTCCAGCACACTCACCTGTTGGATATGGCGCAAGTGCAATTACAGAATCAGATACAAAATTAGGTGTTGTTGCAATGGGATATGCCGATGGAATTCCTCGCATTGCACAAGGTGCGGGAGTTTTTGTTAAGGGTAAGAAAGCACCAATTATTGGACGAGTTTCCATGGATCAATTTGTTGTAGATCTGGGTTCAGATAGCACTGCGCAGTCAGGGGATTGGGTAATAGTTTTTGGCGATGGTTCTCACGGCGAATACACCGCAGATGATTGGGGGCGCGCAAGTTCGAGCATAAATTATGAGATTGTCACCCGAATTGGGCCACGTGTGCCTAGAATCTACCAATCTCATGAGTACTAATTCACAGTTGTTAAGCATTAAAGACCTCTCGATATCTTTCGGAGGTCTTAAAGCGCTTAACAAAGTATCGATTGAGATAAATAAGAATGAAGTCATCGGGCTAATCGGTCCAAATGGTGCGGGCAAGACAACTCTATTTAATGCACTTTCTGGACTCGTAGAAATTGATAGTGGTGTTCTAGAAATAAATGGAACGCAGCATGAGTGGCCAAAACCTTACGAACTCATAGATCTTGGAATCTCTCGCACACTTCAAGGAGTTGGACTCTTTCCTGAGTTAACTGTTTTAGAAAATGTGATGATTGGTGGATCTAACTTTGCTCGCAGCGGATTAATTTCTGCAGCGCTAGGACTAAGTTCAAAAGATGAATCGAAATTAAAAGCGCGTGCAATGACAGCTCTAGAGCGCGTGTATGCAACGGGCTTAGCAAATCGTCGTGCAGATACTCTCGATTATCCGGTAACTAAGAGAGTCGCCATTGCACGTGCACTCATTAGCGAGCCTCGAATTTTATTACTTGATGAGCCTGCTGGCGGATTAGGCCCGCAAGATATTGAATGGATGAACTCTCTGATTCACAATCTGTCATCACAGTGTTCAGTTATTTTGGTAGAACATCACATGGATGTGGTTATGTCCGTATGTAATCGCCTTTACGTATTAAATTTTGGTGAAGTAATCGCTTCAGGCGACGTTGAATCAGTCAGACGCAATCCAGATGTTGTTGCCGCATACCTAGGGGCGCACGCATGACACTAATAGTAGAAAATCTCACAATTGATCACGGTGCTATTCGTGCGATTAACTCTGTTTCATTTACTGTTCCAACCGGAAATTTAGCCGCAGTTATCGGTGCAAATGGTGCCGGAAAAACAACGCTGCTCCGCGGCTTATCTGGATTAAAAGATATTAAATCTGGAAGAGCAACGTGGAATGATGAATCAATAGTTGGTAAACGCCCGGAAAATTTGGCGCGTTCAGGAATTATGCACGTCTCTGACGGCAAGTCAGTTATTGCAGAGCTCACTGTTAAAGAGAATCTGGCGCTAACTGGACTGTGGCGCAAAGACAAGAAAGATGTTGCTGCGGCAACTGAAGAAGTTGTTTCTCTATTTCCAATTTTAGGTGAACGTATGTCTCAATCTGGCGGCTCACTCTCTGGTGGAGAACGTCAGATGTTGGCAATCGGACGCGCTCTGGTTGCACGTCCTAAGTTATTGCTTTTGGATGAACCTTCTCTTGGGCTAGCACCACTGATTATTGATCAAATATTTAACACAATTAGAAAATTTGTAACGACCATGAATCTGACCGTTGTTCTTGTAGAACAAAATGCAATGGGAGCACTTGCAATTGCCGATGAAGGAGTCGTTCTTAACTTAGGAAGTGTTGTTGCTGTCGATAGTGCCGAGAATTTACTCAAAGATCCAGCAGTTCGCACTGCATATTTGGGGTACTAAATGATAAAACTAATAACAGCAATTCTTACCGCTCTGACAACCGGAGCAATTTACGCTTTGATGTCCACAGCACTTGTACTTGTATGGCGCTCCACTCGAATCATTAACTTTGCGCAGGCTGGTCAAGCAGTTCTCTCTACTTATATTGGATATGAAATTACCGTACGCACTGGATCATTTTGGAT
>CAITAV010000010.1 GCA_903890345.1 uncultured Actinomycetes bacterium | reverse complement strand
CTCTTGAAAATACGTGGGACTGTTTCTAAATTATGTGCGAACACTTCTGGGCGAGTCTCAAAGATTTGATTGAGAAGCTCGGCTTTTGCATGGAAATCAGGAGCAAGCATTTCTACGCCGCAACCAGGATTTAATTCGTGCACCTTGCGAATAGTTTCGGCATAAAGCCATGCGCCTTCGTCTTCTAAGTCATCGCGTGTAACACCTGTGATTGTGGCGTATTTCAATCCCATTGTTTTTACAGATTCAGCCACCTTGCGTGGTTCTTCGCGATCAATAGGATCAGGTTTACCTGTATCAATATTGCAAAAATCGCATCTACGTGTGCATTTTTCGCCGCCAATTAAAAATGTTGCCTCTTTATCTTCCCAGCATTCAAAAATATTTGGACATGCCGCTTCCTGGCACACTGTGTGCAAGCCCTCTGACTTAACTAATGAGCGAAGACGCGTGTATTCAGGTCCCATATTTGCCCGAGTTTTAATCCACTCAGGTTTGCGTTCAATTGGTACAAGGGCGTTACGTGCCTCAATGCGAATCATCTTGCGACCTTCGGGTGCAATTGTCATGCGCACACCTTACCGAGTGTTGAAAGGAGATTGCGTTCTAGAACTGGCATCACTTCCGAAGCACTAATTTCACGCTTTAATTCTTTAGCCATTGAAGTTACTTCGGCATCTGCAATGCCGCAGGGGATTATTTGAGAAAAAGCGGAAAGATCAGGATTAACATTTAATGCAAAGCCGTGCATCGTGGTGCCTTTTGCTACACGGATTCCGATTGCTGCAATTTTGCGAGGATTAACATCATCCTTGATCCACACACCTGAACGACCTTTGATCCGCTGTACCTGTAACCCAAATTCATTACATGTGTCGATGAGTGCACTTTCAATTTCGCGTACAAAACCAACTAATTCAGTCGGCTTAGCAAGTCTAAGAATAGGGTAACCAACAATTTGTCCCGGACCATGCCATGTAATTTTTCCACCGCGGTCAACGTTAATTACTGGTGTTCCATCCGATGGGCGTTCGAAATCTAATGTTCTTTTTCCAGCGGTAAATACAGGTGGATGTTCTAGAAGCATGATTGTGTTTTCTCGAAGTTTCTCGGCAACTTTCGAGTGCAGTTCGCGTTGCATCTCAAGTGCTTCGAGATATTGAATCTGTCCATAATGATTTATTGCAATAGTGGTTACTGCAGTTGGGCTCACAAAGGTAAGCCTAATGGGGGACCCCGAGAGGGCGAAAATTGAGGTGAGAAGCATTACATATGCGCGTACGGTGCGGAGATTTCACAGCTTTCACATAAACTTGGCATCTGCTCATTTGCCGATAAGCACTTCACCTCACGTAAGGATTCTTTGTGTCGTCAACTAAAACTCAAGGCCGTAAGCCACTTTGGATAGCAATTGTTACTATCGTTGCCTGGCTAGCTATTTCTGGAGTTGCTGGACCATTATTTGGAAATCTTTCATCTGTTCAAAAAAATGACAATGCTGATTTCTTGCCTGCACAAGTTGAAGCCCAGAAATTTGCAAATGAATACAAAGCTTTTAGTGTTAATGCAAATAGAGAATTACCAGCGTTGGTTCTCTTTGTTGGCGACGTAACTCCTGAAAAAACAGCTTCTGCTAATGCATTCCTTGCGACACTGGCCAACAAGCCACTCGTTGATATTGACGGTAAAAAACTTGAGGGTGTCGATAAAACTATCGGAGATTATCTAACTTCGGGTCAGCAACTCTTTACATTTCCCTCCCAGGACGGCAAAGCGCTCCTAGCAAATGTTCCATTCGATAATTCAAATGCTGCGGCTCAATTGTCTAACAAAAAACCAGCACTTCCAGCAGTAGTTAATGCCATACGTTTTTACTCAGACGAGTTTGCAAAATCGTCAGGATTTGAAACTCACGTCACTGGATTTGCTGCAATTTTTGCAGATTTATTCAGCGCATTTGGTGCGATTGATTCCACATTGTTATTGACGACTGTAATTGTTGTTGCTCTGATTTTAATTGTTGTTTACCGATCTCCAGTACTGTGGATATTGCCTCTACTGTCGGCACTTATTGCTGAATCCCTTGCAGGAGCAGTGATTTATGTACTAGCGAAGCGAGATCTAATTACCTTAGATGGGCAATCGCAGGGAATTTTGTCAGTCCTTGTTATTGGCGCAGCAACGGATTATGCGCTCTTATTGATTGCGCGTTATCGAGAAGAACTCCACCATTACGACTCACGCTTTGATGCAATGAAAACTGCTTGGCGTGGGGTAGTCGAACCAATCATTGCATCTGGAAGCACGGTTACTTTAGGACTTTTAGTTCTTTTGCTTGCTCAACTTAGTAATTCCCGAGGCTTAGGTCCGGTCGGAGCGATAGGAATTGTCGCTTCGATGATTACTGTTTTAACACTTTTACCTGCATTGCTCGTGGTATTCGGACGTTGGATATTTTGGCCAAAAATCCCACGCCATGATGACAAAGATGAAAAACTCACTGGAATTTGGTCGAAAGTTGCACAAGCAACTGCGAAGAGCCCAAAGAAATTCGCAATCATTACAACAGTTATTTTGCTAGTTTTTGCAAGTTTTATAACGACATTAAAAGCCACTGGAATCTCGACTACCGAAGGATTTACCACTAGACCAGATTCTTTGATTGGCCAAGACATTTTGCTCGAACATTTTCCTGGCGGTCAGAGCCAACCCACTCAAATTCTGATTATGGAATCCAAAGTGTCCGAAGCAATCGCTGCACTTAAATCTATTGACGGAGTTTCCAGCGTTGTGCCGGAAGTTGATGGTCAAGTTATCCCTGGACAACCAATGCCAGCTATAAAAGTTATTAATGGCAAGGTAGTACTAGATGCCACATTGAATGTGCCTGCAGATTCCAAAGAAGGACGTAATTTAGTCCCGGTAATCCGAGACGCCGTTCATTCAATCGATTCAGAGTCACTTGTTGGCGGAATTAGCGCGACTTTTTATGATGTTGACGTTGCCGCCGCGCATGATCGTAATTTGATTATTCCTATTGTGCTTTTACTTATCGCTTTAGTTCTGGGTCTGCTACTGCGGAGTCTTGTTGCTGCGGCTGTACTACTTGTTACAGTCATTGTCTCGTTCGTAGCAACCTTGGGAGTTTCGGCGATTTTCTTCAACCATGTATTTGGGTTTGCTGGAACTGATACCGGTTTCCCACTGTTCACCTTCATTTTCTTGGTTGCTCTCGGTATTGATTACAACATCTTCTTGATGACTCGAGTGCGCGAAGAAGCAATCAAAATCGGAACCATTGCTGGTGTCACAAAAGGTGTAACAGTCACTGGTGGAGTTATTACTTCCGCTGGAGTTGTTCTGGCTGCAACATTTACAGTTCTTGGGGTGCTTCCACTCGTGGCACTAGCTGAAATAGCTTTTGCTGTCGCCTTCGGTGTTTTACTCGACACACTTGTAGTTCGCTCAATTCTGGTTCCTTCTTTGGTTCATTTGCTTGGACCAAAAATTTGGTGGCCAGCTAAAAACATTAAGTAGGGCAGATGAAACTTCGAGTCGGATTAGCGGGTTATGGACTAGCCGGCCGAAGTTTTCATGCTCCAATGTTGTCGGCAACAAACTTTGAAGTGGCAGCGATTCTTACAAATAATGATGTGAGAAAGCGCCATGCTAAAGAGGATTATCCGCAGGCAAAAATAGTCGCATCAATACAAGAACTATGCGATCAAGGTATTGATTTAGTTGTTATCGCTTCGGGAAATCAAGTACATGCATCGCAAGCTTTCGCAGCAATTAACGCTGGGATTGCACTCGTTGTTGATAAGCCAATGGGCCGCAACTTAAAAGAAACCAAGGAAATTCTGGATGCAGCGAATTCTGCCAACGTTGCCATTACGACCTATTTCAATCGCAAGTGGGACAGTGACACACTCACTTTAAAACGAGTGATCAGAGATGGCCATATTGGAAATGTTTTGCGAATGGATTCACGATTTGAACGTTTTCGCCCCACATTAAATCCGCAATCCTGGCGAGAAACCATCTCAGTAGCTGAAGGGGGCGGTCTTCTATTAGATTTGCAACCACATTTGATTTCAACTGCTATTGATTGCTTTGGACCTGCGCAGTTGAAGAGTGCAAGAGTTCGAAGTGTTCGTGGCGGCGCAGATGATGATGCATTACTCGTTCTCGCACATGAAAGCGGGGTTGAATCAGTTCTTTCAGCCAGTGCAGTTGTAGGGGCGCCAGGACCGAGAATTCGCGTGATTGGCAGTGAAGGTGCATTGGTTATCGAAGAGTTAGATCCTCAAGAAGGGCTATTGCGTTCAGGAGTTTTACCTCAAGACGGTAAGTGGCAACAACCAACCGCATCTGCAGCATTTATTCATCGCGGAGAAAAAGTAGAAAGTTTTGAAGCAGATAACGGTAACTATTGTGTTTTCTATTCATTGGTTCACGATGCGATTACAGATAAAACACCAATGCCAATTTCAGCTCAAGAAATACTAGAAGTAGCTCGCATCATTGATCAGGCGCGTGAAATGAGTGATCTTGCCTAAGAAGGTAATTGTTATCGGTGCTGGATTGGCTGGACTCAGCGCAGCGATTACCTTACAAAACGAAGGCGCTTCTGTGACTCTCCTTGAAAGCAGTGATCGTCCTGGGGGACGTGTCACGAGTGACCTAATTGATGGATTTATCTGTGATCGTGGATTTCAACTTCTCAACGTAAATTATCCAGAGATCAAAAGGTTAGGGATCACCAAAGAAATCGATTTTGTCTCTGCTTCATCGGTTATTGAAGTGGCGCGTGATGAAAGACGTATTCGCATTGGCGATCCACGAGTTGCTTTCTTCTCTGTTTTTAACTCAGAAACTGGTTCGGTGATCGAAAAAATTCGCTTAGTTAAGTACTTAATCAAGCGAAGTCGCGTCGCAAGCGTTGGTGAAGAACTTAAAATCAATGGCGTCGGTAAAACGTACGAACGAGTTCTTAGGCCATTTCTTACTGGGGTATTTCTGGCAGATCCATTGCTGGTGAATGCAGAATATGGACGCACTGCAATCGGGCACTTTGTCACTGGAAATTCTGGATTGCCGGCCCGCGGTATCAAGGCTTTTTCAGAAGCACTAGCTGCGCGAGTTGATTCAATTGAGTACGGAGTTCAAGTCAATTCAATCAAGAACAATGTTGTAAAAACATCCAAAGGAAAATACGAAGCAGATGCAATCATTGTTGCAACAGATGCTACAACGGCAGCTCAACTATTGGATTTAACGGAAGTACCCCAATTAGTTGGCTGTACGACCTGGTATCACTCGACCAATGAAAGTCCTACGCAGAGCAAATCTTTGATCATTGATAGTCAAAACCGTGGGCCGCTAGTAAATTCGATTGTTATTTCAAACATGCTTCCGAGTTATGCGCCGGCGGGTAAGTCATTGATTTCGAGTACAAGTATTTTGCCGGCAACGGAATCAGAGGTTCGCAGACACTTATCGATTTTGTATGGCACTGATACCAGAAAGTGGAAATTGGTTGCAAAGTATGAAATTCCAAGTGCTTTGCCGTTGGCTGGATTGCAAAGCCAGATGGCTTCAAGTTCTCACGTAGAAGATTCGATTTACCTTGCGGGGGATTACAAGAGTGCACCTTCACAAAATGGCGCATTGTTATCTGGACGGTTAGCTGCCCTTTCAGTCTTAGTCGACTAGTGCAGCAAGTGCGGGCGCAATATGGGGATAATCGAATACAAATCCCGCATCAATTAGCGCCTGTGGCATAACTTTTTTAGAACCTAAAATCTCAGAGGAAAAACCACCGAGTGCAATTTTTAAAGCGAATGCAGGTGCAGGAAACAGTGCTGGTCTGTGAAGTGCACGTGCAAGACCAGCTGTAAATTCTTGATTAGTTACAGGGTTTGGTGATGTTAAATTGATTGGACCTTCTATTTTACTCTCCAGTGCAAAAACAATGGCTCGAATTTGATCGTGCAATGTAATCCATGACCACCATTGTTTTCCATTGCCAAGTTTTCCACCAAAACCAAATCGAAAGAGCGGAAGCATTCGACCGAGTGCGCCACCAGTTGGATCAAGTACTAATCCAGTGCGTAGTTTTACAGTGCGCACACCCTGAACTAAATCAGCAGCACCTTCCCATTCACGGCAAACTGCGGCGAGGAAATCTTCTCCCGCACGATCTGTTTCGATAACAGCGCGATTTCCTGTTTCTCCATACCAACCAATAGCACTTGCACTAATAAATACTGATGGTTTAACGGCGTTTACTGCATTGGCAATTGCAGTTGTTCCAAGAAGTCTAGAATTTAAGATCTCGCTCTTATATTTTTTTGTCCAACGCTTATCTCCAACGCCAGCGCCAGCTAAGTGAATGATTGCATCGACACCTGCAAGTGCTTCAAGATCAACTACACCAGTGTGTGGATCCCATGTAATTTCTTCCGCTGAACGACTTGGTCTACGAACTAACTTTTGAACTGTGTAACCTTCAGATTTGAGATGACCAACAAGTGCCGTACCAATCATTCCGGATGCACCGGTGATTGCAACGCGTTGCATTGTTGGCATTAGAGACCGAGGTCCG
>CAITAV010000009.1 GCA_903890345.1 uncultured Actinomycetes bacterium | reverse complement strand
TGTCTCTTCCTTAGAGATAACAACTTTGCGAGCGCGCCCTAGAAGCTCGAGGCCAGCTTGATCAAGCTTGAGACCAACCTCTTCAGAGATAACAGTTGCTCCAGTTAAAATTGCAATGTCTTGAAGCATCGCCTTGCGACGATCTCCGAAGCCAGGTGCCTTTACCGCTGCTGAGCGGAAAATTCCGCGAATCTTATTTACTACCAACGTTGCAAGTGCTTCACCTTCAACATCTTCAGCGATGATTGCAAGTGGCTTACCTGATTGCATAACTTTTTCAAGTACAGGAACAAGATCCTTAATGTTTGTGATCTTTGAGTTAACCAGAAGAACGTAAGCATCTTCTAGAACTACTTCCATGCGATCTTGATCTGTTACGAAGTACGGAGAGATATAGCCCTTATCAAAGCGCATACCTTCTGTGAGTTCGAGTTCGAGTCCAAAAGTATTTGACTCTTCAACCGTGATTACGCCTTCTTTGCCAACCTTGTCCATTGCTTCGGCGATCATTTCGCCGATAGTGACATCTGCTGCAGAGATAGATGCTGTTGCTGCAATCTGCTCTTTTGTTTCAACGTTTTTCGCCATTGAACCGAGCTCTGTAACGATTGCTGCTACTGCCTTTTCGATACCGCGCTTAAGTGCCATTGGGTTTGATCCCGCAGCAACGTTACGTAGACCTTCGCGAACAAGTGCTTGTGCGAGCACGGTTGCTGTAGTTGTTCCGTCGCCAGCGACATCATCTGTCTTCTTAGCAACTTCCTTAACTAGCTCTGCACCAATTTTTTCCCATGGATCATCAAGTTCGATCTCTTTAGCGATTGAAACGCCATCGTTAGTGATTGTTGGTGCGCCCCACTTTTTCTCGAGAACGACGTTACGTCCACGGGGTCCAAGGGTTACCTTCACTGCATCTGCAAGCACGTTCATTCCGCGCTCTAGCCCACGACGAGCTTCTTCGTTAAAAGCAATCTGCTTTGCCATGCTTTTGTACTCCTCAAATAATGTGACGGACAATATGAGGCTGCTGTTATCACTCTAGCCTCGAGAGTGCTAACTCCAAATCTACGGGAGTAATTCCCGGACTGCAAAACGAGGTGGGTTTTTAGCGAGATGTGCGTGCGGACATGCGTGCTTCGCGCAGACGGCGAAGGCGTTTGACCAACATCGGGGCCGCCACAAGTGCGTCCTCGCGATCAATTAAATCATTTAGTAATTGGTAATAACGAGGAGCGCTGAGGTCAAAAAGTTCTTTAATTGCAGACTCTTTAGCACCAGCAAATTTCCACCATGTTCCTTCAAATTCAAGGATGCGCGCTTCTAGATCGCTTAAAACTGCAGGCGAAGTGTTGGCGTTTTCCATCATGGACATGGAGCAAATCTTACGGGGAGTTAATTAAAAAGTGTGGGATTTACAGAGTGGCCAAAATCGCTTCGATGTCACTAATTTTCGTCCACGGATTTACGATTGCAAATCGCAATATTGGCTGGCCTTTATCTGATGATGGCGGAATAAATCCAATCTGATCTGCTAACAATTTATCGCTCCACTGCTGATATTGCCCCGCGTTCCAACCGGGACGAGTAAAGGCAACAATCGAAAGTTCAGGTTCGTATAAGAGTTCAAGATTTGGATGCTTTTTAATTAGCTCTGCTGATTGCGCAGCGACTGTCATTGTTGCTTCCATAGATTCTGAATACGCATCGGTGCCGTGTGCTGCTAGTGAGAACCAAAACGGTAAACCACGAACTCGTCTTGTTAAATGAATTGCATAATCAGATGGATTCCAGGATCCGTCATGGAGAGTATCTAGATACGTTGCGTGTTGCGTATGAGTTTCTCGCGCTAATTCGGGATTGCGATAAATAAGTGCGCATGCATCAAAAGGTGCAAATAACCATTTGTGAGGATCGACAATAAATGAATCTGCTTTTTCAACGCCATTAAATTTTGCTCGAACGCTCGGTGCACACAGCGCCGCTAAGCCATATGCACCATCGACATGAAACCAAATATTTCGAATGTGCGCAGCATCTGCAATTCCGTTTAAGTCATCGATAATTCCAAGATTAGTTGTGCCTGCTGTTCCAACAATTGCAAATACTCGAGATGTGCCAGTTGAATGCAATGCATCTATTTCGCGCGCAACATCGTCACCGTGCAATTTACGATCTGCTCTTGTCGCAATCTTTAATACATCAACATCCATAACATTTGCAGCTGAT
>CAITAV010000008.1 GCA_903890345.1 uncultured Actinomycetes bacterium | reverse complement strand
TTTGGAAGGCATAGAGCCCGCTCGAATAGTTGAAGTCATCAAAGGTGCTTAACTACGCGCATGCCCGATGATTCACGTGAAACAAAGCAGGTCATCGGAGTTCGCCGACTAAAAGAGCCTATGGCCAAGCCCGAGCACCTTCGAATCTTCACTGTGGCCAATCAAAAGGGCGGGGTCGGCAAAACCACCACAACTGTCAATGTGGCAGCTGCCCTATCTATGGGCGGCCTTCGAGTTCTGGTCATCGATCTTGATCCACAAGGAAACGCATCTACTGCCTTAGGTGTTGAGCATCGTGCTAACGATGGAATTTATGAAGTATTGATGGGCACTGCAAATATTGCATCCGTTGTACAAAAAGTTGTCGGCTTTCCTTCACTTGATTGCATCTCATCTAATACTGCATTGGCACAAGCAGAAATTAATTTGGTTTCAATGGTTGCTCGCGAATTACGATTAAAAGAAGCAATCGATGAATTAGTAAATTTAAAAATAAAAGAAGGCAACCCATATGACTACATCTTTATTGATTGCCCACCAAGTTTAGGGTTATTAACTGTTAACGCATTTGCTGCAGCAAAAGAATTATTGATTCCAATTCAATGTGAGTACTACGCACTTGAAGGATTAACTCAATTATTAGAAACATATCAAGTAGTTAAAAAACGTTTGAATTCAACGCTAGAACTTTCGACAATTCTTTTAACAATGTTTGATGGTCGCACACGTCTTGCAAATGATGTTGCAGCAAGTGTTCGTTCGCACTTCCCAAATGAATTAATTGATATTCCAATTCCACGTGCTGTGCGCGTATCTGAAGCGCCTTCATATGGACAGACAGTTATGACATACGACCCAACATCTCCGGGTGCACTCGCTTACATGCAAGTTGCACGAGAGATCGCAGATCGCGGAAAAGCATTTGATTCAAATGTTGTCAGCATTAATTACAAACTAAAACAAAGTGGTGAAATCGCATGAGTGCAAAGCGCGGAGGATTAGGCACAAACTTAGATGCACTTATTCCAACATCACTCACAGTTGGCGGAAATGAAGTCGCGCAACAAAATGAAGTTTCAATTGATTCAATTTCTCCAAATCCAAAACAACCACGCACTGTCTTTAACGAAGAAGCAATGGCAGAACTCGTTGCATCAATTAAAGAAATAGGAATCCTGCAACCACCAGTTGTTCGCCAAACTTCCCCTGGTCGTTATGAATTAGTAATGGGAGAGCGACGCTTTCGTGCAGCAAAGTTAGCTGGGCTTCGAAGCATTCCTGTAATTATTCGGCAGACTCCAGATAATGAATTATTACGCGAAGCACTCATTGAAAACATTCATCGCAGCCAACTTAATCCACTTGAAGAAGCTGCTGCGTACACTCAGTTACTTCAAGACTTTAATTGCACACATGACGAACTCGCACACAAGCTTGGTCGCTCACGTCCGCTTATTTCAAACACAATGCGCCTACTTAACTTGCCGGCAAGTGTTCAAAGCAGAGTTGCATCCGGAATTATTAGCGCAGGACATGCACGCGCACTCCTTGGATTAAGCAATGAAGCCCAGATTGATCAATTAGCAAAGCGCATTGTTGCCGAAGGGTTAAGTGTTCGCGCGGTTGAAGAAATTATCGCTGCAACATCTCCGAAGGCTGCTGGTAAAACAAAGAAGAAATCATCTGGCACATCTCCAGAAGTAAATGAAATTGCAGAGCGCCTAGGAGATCACCTAGATACACGCGTGAAGATTAAAGGCGGAAAAGCCAAAGGCGAGATTTCAATTGAGTTTGCAGGTTTTGCAGATCTTGCTCGAATTGTTAAAAAAATCGAGGGTTAATTTAATTTATTTCCGCCGCGGCGTTCGATCTCTTGCTTAATTACGCCGCCGAGAGCTGCAACACCTTGATGAATACGCTCTGGTGTTGGGTGACAGAAAGATAAACGCAACTGCCATGAACCAAGGCCATCTGCATAAAATGCAGTTCCTGGAACATATGCAACCTTCGCAACAATCGCCTTTGGCACCAATAACTTTGTATCAATTTCAGGTGGCAAATTAACCCAGACGTAAAATCCGCCGCCAGGCTTTGTCCATGTAGCAGATGCAGGAAAATGTTCTTCGAGTGCTTGCAACATTGCATCACGGCGCACCTTATATAGCTCGCAAAATGATGCAATCTGATCGCGCCATGGCTGATCGGCCAAGTAATTAGAGATTGTCATTTGAGAAAAGTTAGAAGGACACAAAATAGAAGACTCACTAGCAATTACTAATTTATCTTTCAGTGATGGTGGAACAAGTGCCCAACCCACACGCAGACCAGATGCGATTGTCTTTGAAAAAGATCCTAAATAAATAACATTTTCACTATCTTCTGCGCGCATCGCGTTTGGGCTTGGGCGATCAAAACCGAGTAAGCCGTAAGGATTATCTTCTACAACAAAGATTTCTTCTTCACGGCAAATATCAAGAATTTCAGTGCGACGATCTGCAGGTAATAAAACACCTGTTGGGTTTTGGTAATTAGGAATTAAATACA
>CAITAV010000007.1 GCA_903890345.1 uncultured Actinomycetes bacterium | reverse complement strand
ATTACTCGATCGCGTACCTCTACAACGAAATGCCAGCGGTTATCCAATGGTGGAATTTGATAAAGATGATGTCGAAGATGTTGGCTTACTTAAGTTAGACATTCTTGGGGTGCGCATGCAGTCATCCATCTCCTATGCGCTCAGCGAAATCTCTCGAGTCCATAACGAGGCGGTAGATATTGATGCGATTGCACTTGATGATCCGCATACATACGAACTTATTCAATCCACAAAAACAATCGGCATCTTTCAGATAGAAAGCCCAGGACAACGCGAACTCGTCGGCAAATTAGAGCCACAGACTTTTACAGATTTGATTATTGATATTTCACTCTTTCGTCCTGGTCCAGTAAAGAGTGACATGATTTCGCCTTTTCTAAAATCGCGACATGGCTGGAGTGCGCGCAAGATTATTCATCCTGATCTGTACGCAATATTGCGCGATACCGAAGGCGTTGTTGTCTTTCACGAACAAGTTATTTCCATCATCGCCACTATGACGCACTGCTCATTGGCGCACGCTGATGAAATGCGCCGAGCCCTCGGAGATCGCCAAGGTCAACAGAAGGTCTGCGATTGGTTTTATCCAGCTGCAACTGAACACGGTTATTCACCGGAAGTAATCAATGAAGTCTGGGAAGTTCTTCGTGCATTTGCATCCTTTGGTTTTTGCAAGGCGCATGCTGCAGCTTTTGCATTTCCAACGTATCAATCTGCATGGCTTAAGACGCATTACCCAGCAGCATTTCTAGCCGGCGTTCTTACTCACGATCCCGGCATGTATCCCAAGCGGTTGATCTTGGATGAAGTACGACAGATGGGTATTTCAATTGCGCCCCTTGATGTTAATAATTCGGATCAGAGCTACCGAGTAGAAATTGCAGAAGATGGCACCCAAAGTATTCGTATTGCGCTTTCAACTATTAATGGAATTAGCACCGAAGAGATTGAAAATATTATTGCGGCTAGACCATATAAAGATTTGGCCGATTTTTATTATCGCTCCGGTGCATCCCAGCCCATCATCGAATCCTTAATCCTTACGGGTGCATTTGATCGATTGCATGCAATTAGCGATACTGGCGTGATCAATCGTCGAGATTTATTACTTCATTTTTCTGATCTCATAAAAGGTCCAACAATGCCTAACGCGCTGCGTTCGCAGATGACCTTAGGTTTTGAGGCCCCTGCACTAGAAGCGAGTGGTCTGCCAGATTTAGGCAGCAACGAAAAAGTTGCCCACGAAGTAAAACGACTCGGCATGGACATTACTCACCATATGCTCGAGTTTTATTCTCACTTTCTTAATTCGATAGGCGCCATCAAATCTTCAGATTTACTTGCAGTGCGATCCGCGTCCACTGTTCTAGTTGCTGGAGTCCGTGTATCCATTCAAACTCCGCCTGTACGTTCTGGGAAGCGGGTCATATTTCTTACACTCAATGATGGCCACGGCTGTAGCGATGCAACATTTTTTAGTGATGTAGCCACTGAATATCTCTCAACGATCTATACATCTGAACTTGTCTTATTGCGTGGTGTCACACGACGCACAGGAGCGCGTGGAATATCCATTCGAGCAACAGGCATATGGGACTTGCGCGCTGCTTACGAAAAGTGGAACGCACAGAGAAGTACGCTGGCGATATGAGTACATACGCCACGATTGTTCACGTGGATATGGATGCTTTTTATGCATCCGTTGCCGAACGCGATGATCCAACACTGCGCGGCAAAGCACTCGTAGTTGGCGCAGGTGCGCGCGGGGTTGTTCTATCGGCAAATTACGAGGCCCGTAAATTTGGAATTCGGGCTGCAATGCCAGTTGGTCGCGCACAACGAATGGCGCCGCATGCAATCTTTGTGCCGCCAAATCATGCGCGGTATTCAGAAGTATCAGATGCCATAATGAAAATATTTGCCGACTTCACACCGCTAGTAGAACCACTCTCACTCGATGAAGCATTCTTAGATGTCACTGGTGCCAGACGTTTACTCGGCACAGGACGCGAGATCGGAACCGAGATTCGAAAGCGAGTATTTGAGCAAGAGGGCATTACATGCTCAGTTGGAATTGCACCATCTAAGTTCATTGCAAAATTAGCATCCGGACATTGCAAACCAAATGGTTTATTAGAAATCGCACCTGATCGAATACTGACTTTTTTGCACCCATTGCCAGTATCTGCGCTGTGGGGAGTCGGACCAAAGACTGCAGAAACGCTAGAACAACTCGGACTTCGCACCGTTGAAGATGTAGCCAATTTGCCACGTGCAACTCTGATTAGAGCAATAGGACAAGCAGCTGGTGAAACATTGCACGAACTAGCATGGGGCCGCGATTTTCGTGATGTGACTCCTGAAGATGTAGATAAGAGCATCAGTGCTGCAGAAACATTCGCGCATGATTTAGATAATCCAGAAGAGATACTGCAAGAGTTTTTAAGGCTGACTCAAAAAGCAACCGCGCGATTACGAGACAAAGGATTATTTGCAAAAACAATTTCAATCAAAGTTCGCTTTGCAGATTTCACAACCATTAACAGATCTAAAACTCTGCCACTTGCTACAGATAGTGCGCACGAGGCTTATGAAGTCGTAAAGGATTTATATACCGCCCTTCGAATAGAACGAGCACGTTTGCGACTTGTTGGTGTCAGTCTTGAAAATCTTGTCAGCGCCGCCCCAGAACAGATGGTTTTAGGGGCTCGAGATAAGGGATGGCGAGATGCTGAGCGCGCTATTGATCGTGCCCGCGCCAGATTTGGGCGTTCGAGTGTGCGTCCAGGGCGCCTGATTGAAAATTCTGAAGCCGAAAACGATGAGTAGCCCACAAAGCAAAGATGTTCTATTGTTGGCCTCGTGCCACTATCAGATCGCGAGCGCAAGTTATTAGCCGAGATGGAGCAAGCTCTATCGGCGGATGATCCACGCCTATCTTCAACTCTGACAGGTACTCGCACATTTCCAGGTCGCACCCGAGTCTTAACTGGCGTTGGGGCGCTGCTTTCAGGGCTAGCAATCATTTTGGGCGGTCTTATTTCACAGACTGTTCCCGTTGGAATCTTGGGCTTTCTGATCGCTCTAACTGGCTTGATCACAGTGCTCTCAGCCATTGGTGGCATTGGCAAAGGTGTCAAAGGCGCTGCAAAGGCGCCGAACTCAGGTCTGCGCTCGCGCCTGGAAGAACGCTGGGATCGACGTAACTTCGATAATTAAACGCGCTCGCTCATAGGCCTCCCGAATTCGGGGGGCTTTTTTTGTGCCCTTTTCTAGAGAACTGGTGGGGAGTGCGGGGGAAATTTGTGGGGATAGGTGGTTGAAAATGGGGAAAAAGGGAGTAAAGTGGGGAATGAGCCGTATTTTCACGCTCACGTAGGACACCTTGGGGAAGGGGGCCAGTACAGATGTTTTTGGGTACCCACGAACCACGTCTTGATGAAAAAGGCCGCCTCATACTTCCCGCGAAATTTCGCGAAGAACTTTCTCCTGGTCTAGTAATTACAAAAGGACAAGAACGCTGTCTTTATGTTTTTCCTGCAACTGAATTTGCACACATCACTGAAACGTTGCGACAAGCACCAGTTACTGCAAAAGCTGCACGTGATTACTCACGTGTGATGTTTGCAGGTGCACACGATGAAATTCCTGATCGTCAAGGCCGCATAACAATTCCGCAGAGTTTGCGCACCTATGCAGCACTTGAAAAAGAGTGCGTAGTTATTGGCGCAAATACTCGCGTTGAAATCTGGGATTCAACTTCATGGAATCAATATCTAGCAGATCGCGAAAAGGGTTTTGCTGATGTTTCAGAGGAGGTGTTCCCAGGACTGTTCTAGTCCTTAATAAATAACTCTCATTTGTGGCCACTGCCGACCCTACGACTGCGGCGCCCCTTCCCCGGCGCCGCATAAAACGATCCGTCGGCCGGCAGTGACCAGAGATGAGAGAAAAGAAAAAAAACTTTAATAAAAAACGATTGGGGGAGAAGATGATTCAAGCAAGTAATGCGCACCATGTATCTGTAATGCGCGATGAATGTATCAACTTACTTTCTCCTGCTATCGCCTCTCATGGAAAGCCTGTAGTTATTGATGCCACTCTTGGTTTGGGTGGTCACACAGAAGCTCTTCTCGAAAAATTCCCACACCTAGTTGTCATCGGAATTGATCGCGATCTGCAAGCTATCGAAATGGCGAGTGAACGACTTTCTCACTATGGAGCACGATTTATTTCACACCACAGTGTTTTTGATTCAATTTCGGATGTCGCACAAAAATACGGCTACTCGCATGCGCAAGGAATCCTCTTTGATTTAGGCGTCTCATCACTGCAATTAGATATGGCAGAACGTGGCTTTTCATACGCACACGATGCGTCTCTAGATATGCGAATGGATAAAAGCCAAGGTAAGACCGCTGCCGACATTGTTAATACATATGCACCAGGTGAACTAGTGCGAATCTTGCGCACATACGGTGAAGAGAAATTTGCTACTCGCATCGTTGAATCGATAGTTAAAGAGCGCGAAAAAGCTCCGCTTAATTCGACATCTCACCTGGCAACACTTGTGAAAAACGCCATTCCAGCTGCTACCCGTCGCACGGGTGGAAATCCAGCGAAGAGAACCTTTCAAGCACTTCGCATCGAAACCAATGACGAACTCGGTGCGATTACTCGCGCAATTCCACAAGCACTCAACCTTCTAGATGTTCACGCCCGACTCGTAGTTATGTCATTTCAATCACTTGAAGATCGAATCGTTAAGAACTTTTTCCAAGAAGCAACAACATCTGGAACACCACAAGGACTTCCAGTTGAAATTGCAGAGTTGGCCGCAAAGTTCACTCTTGTTTTTAATGGCAGCCAGAGTCCAACAGATTCCGAGGTCGAGGAAAACTCACGAGCGGCTTCAGTTCGATTGCGCGCAATTGAAAGGGTGGCTGCATAAATGGCGATGACAGCACTAGCTCCAGCGATATCTAAAACAACTTCACGCGTTGCGCAAAGATCTACTCGCGCTGCCCTTCGAATTGTGGCTGATGCATCTGCTGGCAAGCAAGCCGATCGCCGTTTCTTTGCCTTATTTATTACAGCACTCGGTGCCTCATTTCTTATGGCGCTGCTATTTATCAATACTTTATTGGCACAAGACGCTTTTGAATTATCAAAACTACAAGCCGACTTGAAATTATCTAGCGATCAATATGAAGCGGTTTCACATGAGATTGAACGTGTCTCATCTCCAGCGGTGTTGGCCCACCAGGCCAAAATGCTAGGAATGAAACCTTCGCTCACACCGACATTTTTGAATCTGGATGTGCCACGTGGGTAATTTAAATCTAGCGAAGAAGCGCCTAGTTGTACTCACTATTTTTGCACTTTCCTTCATGGTTCTCTTTGCATTTCGACTAGTGCAGGTTCAAGTTATTCAAGCAGGGGATTACAAGATCCGTGCCGTAGATGAAATGCAAAATACACGTTCTATTCCTGCCAAGCGTGGAGATATTACAGATATAAACGGAGTCACATTTGCTAGAAGCGTTGCTGCAATAAATATCGTCGTCGATCAAACTCAGATTTCAGATCCTGCCCGCGTTGCAGCGTTTGCAGCACCGATTCTTAAATTACCTGTAGCAGAAGTACAAACAGCAATCACCGGAAAACTTAAATACAGCATGGTTTTACCTAACGCCCAACCTGCTATTTGGCGTGCACTCATCGATGCAATGGCTACTCACAATGCAGCGCTGCAACCACGCGAAATAGATCAGCGGATTATTGGTTTCTTTGCAGAGCGTGGATATATACGTGATTACCCATCTGGTTCATTGCTGGCTTCCCTTATTGGATTTGTTCGAAACGATGGCATTGGTGCAACAGGACTTGAATCAAGTATGAATTCAACTATTACGGGCACTGCTGGACGTTATTCATATGCACGTGCAGCAGGAGCTGAAATACCAGGATCACAATCGGAAATAGTTTCGGCTAAAAAGGGTACAAGTATTCGCCTGACAATTGATCGCGATGTGCAGTGGGTGGCTTCAAAGGCAATTTCAGATGCTGTTCGAAAATCTGGCGCTCTCAGTGGAACTGTCATTGTTATGGATCCAAAGACTGGGCACATTCTGGCTCACGCAACGGCACCAACTTTTGATCCAAATAACACTAAGAAAGTTTCACTTAATTTAATGCGAAACCCATCGGTGGAAGATGCCTACGAACCTGGGTCCACAGGAAAAGTAATCACGTTGGCTGCTGCACTAGAAGAGAAGAAAATTACTCCAACAACTGTTTTTACAGTGCCTTATTCATTAAAACGTAGCGATGCTACTTTTCATGATCACGAACATCATCAAACACAGAAGCTAACTGCAACAGGAATTTTGGCAGTATCAAGCAATACAGGAACAATCAAAATTGGCGAAACAATGAGTAATGACACCTTATTTAGTTACCTGACTAAATTTGGAATGGGAAGCAAAACGGGATCGGGCCTGCCGGGAGAATCAGCAGGAATTCTGCATCCGGTAAAAGATTGGTCAGGAACATCTGCGCCGACAATTGCATTCGGACAAGGGTATTCACTGACCGCTATGCAAGCCACCAGTGTTTTTGCAACAATTGCAAATGATGGAATTCGCGTTTCACCAACTGTTATCGCAGGGACAAGTGATACATCAGGAAACTTCACTCCCGCACAATCGCGCACAACAGAGAAAGTTCTTAGCCCAGATACCGCGTCGCAACTTCGCCTGATGATGGAAAGTGTTGTGTCAGCCAAAGGAACTGCGCCAACTGCAGCAATCCCTGGATATCGAGTTGCTGGTAAAACAGGTACAGCAATGCGTTATAGCAACGCATGTAATTGCTATAGCGGTTACACCGCATCATTTATTGGGTTTGCTCCAGCAGATAAACCTGCTTACGTCATCAGCGTAACCATTCAAAATCCACAAGGCATGCACTGGGGTGGAGCCTTAGGTGGTCCGGTATTTAAAGAAGTTATGTCATTTGTTTTACAATCTCGACATATTGCACCTACTGAAACAACAATCGTT
>CAITAV010000006.1 GCA_903890345.1 uncultured Actinomycetes bacterium | reverse complement strand
TGCACTCATCACTTCGATATCCGCGCACGCCATCGCAGCAAGCACATTGAGCGGATCAGCATCTGCCGCAGCCTTTGTTGTTTCTGGATTTAATCCATCTGTTCGGATAAACAACTCAGTCTGCGCCAAACCTAATTTTGCAAATGAGTCATTTGGTTTACGAGCAAGCAATTTTTTATAAGCAGCCTCTGCGCTTTTAAAATCACCCGTCTCAAGTGCTTTGAGTGCTTCTTCCTCTTCAGGTTCGATTACTTCAGCAGGTGGAGCACCAACGCCTTGTTGTGCAGATAATTCGAGGACCTTATTTATTACCAGTGCGATTTGTTCTTTTGCATATGGTTGTTCAAAGAGTGGAACCAATTGCCCCGAAACAAAAGCAACTGCATAAGGAACAGTTTTAGTCTGTAGAGCTTGTGCAACCTGCGGTTGTTCATCAATATTTACATTGCCTAGTCGCCATGCGCCATTGCTCTCTGATTCCAGTTCGCCAAGGATTTCAAGTGTTGTCATTGATTCAGGACTACATGGTGACCAACACAAAACTATCGCTGGTTTTGTTGATGAATACTCTAAGAAATCAGTTGTTAAATTAGTTGGTGTTACTGCAATTCCAGCCACTGTTGCTGGTGCTTGTGGTGCTGGTTTTCCAAGGGATGAAAGGTCAACCGCGCGGCCAAAATTCGGTGGAAGCGTCATGAGGAGATCCTGCCAGAGTCACTTCTAAATGGAAGAATTTCAGAAATATAGGACTTAGTTGCATTATCTAATCCCACATCGCCGCCAGCTTTTTCACTTAAGTTCCAGCGATGTTCCAATATTTCGTGAAACATCTGAGCAGGTTCTACTCGTCCAACTAATTCTTGTGGCACGTGTGCCAATGTTGGTCTGAAAACTTCATTGAGCCACTTCAGCGCACTTTGATTCACAGGTGGTCGTGGTTCTTCAATACGTGACCGATATCTATCAAAGGAAGCAAGTAAACGTTTTGCTTGTAGTTCTTCTGTTTCTAACCCAGTGAGTTCTAGTAACCGTGCTTGGTGATATCCGGCTGCAACGAGTTTTGGTTGGAAAATAAGAGTTTTGTTTTCGCCATCTAGTGACACAGATACTTCTTCTACAGTGAAACCCAAATCATGAAGCACGCGCATTGCGCGTTCCACCGCGTGACGATCACTTGGGTCGAGTTTTTGTGGCTCTTTGAGTGCGGCCCACAAACGGCGATAGCGTTTAATAACGGTTTCACTTGCGCGGATGGGATCAATGTCTGGATAAAGAACTCCGGAGAGTGCAAGGTCTTCTAATTCAGCAGCCACATTAAAGTGCGCAATTTCTAAATCATGTTCGCGTTGTCCATCACTGAGAGTTTTTTGAAACTCACTAGTTTCGGCATCAACTAGGTATGCGGCAAAGCCTTCAGCATCTCGTCTAAAGAGAGTATTTGAAAGTGAACAATCTCCCCACCAAAATCCGAGCAAATGCAGACGCACTAATAAAAGCGCGAGTGCATTGGCCATCGTTGTTATGTCGTGAGCTGAAACATTTCCAGAGAGCAAAATGCGATAAGGCAATGAATATGGCAAGAAGCGTGTAGCAAGTGCGCACGGTAACTCTTCGCCAGTGCTATCTGTGCGGCCTTCAACAACTGCAATTGGATCAACACTTGGTGCTCCTAATTGTTTGAGTTGTCGCAATATTTTGTATTCACGATTAGCAAACTCTGCGACGGTTTCTTTGATTGCATACACTTCTGCATCGGGATCTTCACTGGCCCGAACTAAACGAACGATATGGCGCGAGATGCCTCGTTTTTCTGCCAGTAAAGGATCTTCAGGCCAACTCTCTAAAGGGCTTTGCCATGGCAAACCTGTAACAGCGGCAATTTCTTCGCCGAGCCCAGTTATTCGAAGTGCCATGTTCGTATTCTCTCACAGTAGGGCTTATCGGCTTACGGGTGCTTTAGAATGTAGATATGGCTCTGACAAAACGCATTTTAAAACCACGAAAGAAAAAAGAAGTTGCAAAACCTAATTACGGTCAAATGGGTGCTCCAATTAATCGCACGCATCCATTTTATTTCGGATTCGTTGCAACACTTGGCGCGCTCTGTGCAATTATCTTGCTCCGTGCCCTCGGTAGCGTCAGTCAAGTTTTCGTTCTAATTCTTATCGCACTTTTCTTAGCAACAGGACTTAATCCAGCAGTCGAAGCAGTCAGATCCCGTGGCGTTTCACGAGTAACTGCCGTCGCTCTTATTTTTGTTGGCGTTATTGCATTCGTGATCTTTTTTGCCTGGGTTGTAGTTCCACCCGTTGTTTCACAGGGCTCACAGCTCATTAATAACTTGCCTGCGCTCCTGCAAGATCTCAAAGCGAACGCAACTATTAATCGCTTAAATGATCAGTTTGGATTGATAGATACCTTGCAAGCGAAACTAAAAGAATTTACTTCAAATGGCACTCTCTTGGTCTCAACATTTGGTGGCGTAATCGGTGTGGGTAAGTCTGTTATTTCAGGCACCTTCTCGGCGCTCACAATTCTTGTTCTCACTTTGTACTTCATTACTTCCCTGCCACAGATGGTAAATCTAGGTGTGCGCTTAGCACCTGCTAGTCGCCGTGATCGAGTTGCCAAACTGACAAACGCAATCATCGCCCGAGTTGGTTCATTCGTCGGTGCGCAAATAGTTATTGCATTTATGGCATCAGTTTTTGTCTTGATTCTTGGAATAATTATTGGATTGCCATCACCAATTGCAATAGCAATGGTTGTGCTTGTTTGCGCGCTTGTTCCACTCATTGGTCACTTCTTGGGTAGCGGTGTTGTCACAATTATTGCGCTCACCGTTTCTATCCCAGTGGGCATAATTGCATTTGTTGCATACGTCGTTTACGTACAGATCGAAAATTATGTTGTTACTCCACGAATCATGAAGCGGACCCTAGAAGTTCCTGGAGCGGTCACAATCGTGGCAGCGCTCATTGGTTCATCGCTACTTGGATTAATTGGTGGTTTGCT
>CAITAV010000005.1 GCA_903890345.1 uncultured Actinomycetes bacterium | reverse complement strand
ATTGGTGGGCAATAACCCGCAATGGTTGGGATTGATCGGTCAAGGTTTTAAAGATGTCACCCGAATTGCTGATTCAGATCCGATTCTGTGGAGAGAGATCATCAGCGAAAATGCAGAAAATATTCTTCCGGTTCTCAAAAACTTCCGACAAAAATTGGACGAGATCCAATCACACTTGGATGATGCTTCATCTGCGCAATCACTCATTGAAACTGGCAATGCAGGCCGCAAACTCATCCCAGGTAAGCATGGAAGTACAGCACGATCATATATTTATCTACATATTGTTATTGATGACAAAGCTGGCCAACTAGCAGCGATCTTTAACGATTGCGCAAAAGCTGAAGTCAATATCGAAGATGTTTCCATTGAACACACACCTGGTCAAAACACTGGTTTAGTCACGTTATCGATTCTCGATATAGGCAAAGCCAAGTTTTTGGAAGAATTCCTTGGAACAGCAGGCTGGAAAGTGCATTCGACGAGTAATTAATGCGTCGCTGTGGCCGTAGAATTGCGTCATGGGAATCGTAGTAGCAATAGATGGTCCCAGTGGAGCAGGCAAATCCAGTACCGCAAAATTAATTGCACATCGTGCTGGTTGGAATTACTTAGATACGGGTGCGCTATACCGCGGCGTTACATGGTTAAGTTTAGAAAAAAATGAACAAGATCCTAAGAAATTACTTGAGTTACTAAAATTATTTCCGTTACGTTTTAATTGCGAAGCGCAAAATCCAATTTTGTTTGTTGGAGATACTGATGTAAATGTCGCAATCCGATCACAAGAAGTTACCGATCGTGTTAGTTACATTGCCGCCATACCTGAAATTAGACATGAGTTGTTATCTATTCAACGTCAATATATAAAAATTGCTGCACGTGGAATCATTGTCGAAGGTCGAGATATAGGAAGTGTTGTCGCTCCCGAATCTCCACTGAAACTCTATTTAACGGCTGATTTAGAAGCTCGAGCTTCGCGCAGAGAAGCAGAAATCACTGCATCGAATATTTCTACTGAAGCAGTCAAAAGTTCCTTGGATGGGCGCGATCTCATTGATACAACACGTAAAGTTTCGCCACTTCAGATGGCATCAGATGCGGTCCTTATAGATTCAACGCTTTTAAACCTGGACGAAACCGTTGAGCGTGTTTGGGAGTTATTACGGGAGCGAAATTTATTAGGGTTACCAATCGTTGCAATCCTTGGTCGTCCAAACGTCGGAAAATCAACATTAATAAATCGATTTATTGGTAGACGCGAAGCAATCGTTGAAGATACTCCGGGCGTTACTCGTGATCGCGTTCAATACGAATGTGAATGGGGCGGACGCAGATTCATTGTTATGGACACTGGTGGTTGGGAATCTAAACCCGATGGTATTTCCATTGCAGTAAGTGCCGGAGCTGAAATCGCAATGGAACAATCTGATGTTTTGTGTTTTGTCGTAGATGCGCAAATTGGTGCACTAGACGAGGATGACGTTTTGGTTCAAGAGTTACGTAAAGCTAAGAAACCAATCATTTTGATCGCCAATAAAGTTGATGGCGAACGTGAAGAATCCGATGCGCACTCCTTATGGAATCTAGGGTTGGGTGAACCGCATTTTGTTTCAGCACTTCATGGCAGAGGAAGTGGAGATCTACTCGATAAAGTAGTTTCGCAATTACCTGAAGTAGGTCGCGCGCAAGTACAAGATGGTTATCGCAGAGTTGCCCTGATTGGACGGCCAAATGTTGGAAAATCATCTTTGCTTAATGCATTAGCTGGTGAGGAACGTTCCATAGTTTCTGAAATTGCAGGTACAACACGTGATCCAGTAGATGAGCTAATCACTTTTGGTGGATCAACGTGGAGGTTCATTGACACTGCCGGTTTGCGCAAACGCGCTAATCAAGCCAGTGGTACAGATTATTACGCGTCACTTCGCACACAAGCTGCGATTGAACGTTGTGAAGTAGCAGTAATTGTTTTAGATGCCAGCGAGGCAATATCAGAACAAGATTTACGAATCCTTACGATGGCTGAAGAGGCAGGAAAAGCCATGGTTATTGTTATGAATAAATGGGATTTAGTTGATGAAGATCGTCGAGACCAGCTTGATAGAGAAATAGATCGTCATCTAGATCAAATTGAATGGGCTCAGCGAGTAAACGTTGCTGCCAAAACTGGTTGGCATAGAGACCGATTAGCCCCTGCTTTACGTACAGCCATTGATTCTTGGGAAAAACGCGTTCCGACTTCGAAGCTCAATTCATTCCTTGGAGCCTTAATTGGTGCAACTCCGCCACCTGTTCGAGGTGGAAAACAACCTAAGATTTTTTACGCTACTCAGGCAGGAATTGCTCCGCCTAAGTTCGTTGTTTTCTCCAGCGGATGGATAGAGGCTTCCTATAGACGTTTTATTGAACGCCGTCTACGCGAGGAATTCTCTTTTCCAGGTACACCAGTGCAGGTTGCTATTCGCGTGAAAGAACGCGACAAGAGTTAGTTCTGCGATGAACAAAAATATCAATGTTCCTAATGCGTTAAGCGTCCTTCGCTTAATCGGTATTCCTTTCTTTGTTTATTTTGCTCTCGTGCGCGAACAAGACGTCATAGCAATTTCTATTTTGGCAGCAGCTGGAATTACAGATTATCT
>CAITAV010000004.1 GCA_903890345.1 uncultured Actinomycetes bacterium | reverse complement strand
GGTCCGGTAATTCCAAGTGTTGTGCATCCTGCAAGATCTAAATAACCAATGCCAACTGTGCGCTTCATCCAAATTGAATTACCAATCAAAAGTGTTGCATTGTCTTTAAATGCCTTGCGCATTTCTTTAACAGTTTCGCGAATCTTTTGTGTGGCTCCGGCTGGCAAATCTTGTTGCACTCCACCTGGGCGGATATAGGCCATATTCATACGCAATCCAGAGATCATTTCGAAAATATCTAGAACACGTTCGCGTTCACGGAATGCAAAGAACATAGGAGTAATTGCACCTAGTTCTAGTGCGCCAGTACCGAGTGCGACCATGTGTGAAGAAATGCGATTGAGTTCCATCATTAGCACGCGAATAGCTGAAGCGCGTTCCGGCACATCATTTGTAATTCCAAGGAGTTTTTCTGTTGCAAGGCAGTAGGCAGTCTCATTAAATAGCGGAGACAAATAATCCATACGAGTTACGAAGGTAACGCCCTGTGTCCAGCTGCGATATTCAATGTTCTTTTCAATACCTGTGTGTAGGTATCCAATTCCGCAACGAACTTCTGTAACAGTTTCGCCTTCAAGTTCGAGAACAAGACGCAGTACACCGTGAGTAGATGGGTGTTGTGGACCCATGTTTACAACAATGTGCTCTTCTTTAGTTGCGCCAATTTCTGTAACGAGTTCGTTCCAGTCGCCACCTGTTACTGAGAAAACTGTTCCTTCAGTAGTTTCGCGTGAAGAAGAATATGGATCAGTAAATGTTGTCATCGGTATGACCTGCGCTCATCAGGTGCTGGAATTGTTGCGCCCTTATATTCAACTGGAATTCCACCCAATGCATAATCTTTGCGTTGTGGGTGACCTTGCCAATCATCTGGCATCAAGATTCTTGTAAGTCCTGGATGTCCGTCAAAAATTATTCCGAACATGTCAAAAGTTTCGCGTTCGTGCCAATTATTTCCGGCCCATACTTCAACAACTGATGGAATGTGTGCATCGCTATCTGGAACAGAAACTTCTAGGCGAATTCGACGATTATTTGTAATTGAAAGAAGTGGATAAACCGCGTGTAGTTCGCGACCGCTCTGTTCTGGGTAATGAACACCAGAAACACCCATGCACATTTCAAACTTAAGTGAATCACGCAAAATCTTTGAAACTTCGACAAGTTTTTCGCGCTTTACATGAAGAGTAAGTTCTCCGCGATCAACAACAACGCGTTCGATTGCATCAGAAAAAGCTGGATATGCACGCTCTAGATCATCTGCTACATCATCAAAGTAAGAACCGTATGGGCGCTCACTTGAACCAGTTGTTGCAGCATTGCGAACTAATCCGCCGTAGCCAGATGTATCTCCTGTGCCTTCTGCACCAAACATTCCGTGATCGCTCATTTAGGCAAGCAACCCCTTCATCTGGTGTGTAGGAAGCGCGTTCATTGCTGCTTCTTCTACAGACTTAATAACTGCTTCGCGGTTTGGTCCGAGTTTTTCGTCGTAAATGCTTGAGTGCAATTTAAGAATTGCATCCATCAACATTTCCGGACGTGGTGGACAACCTGGAAGATAAATATCAACTGGTACGACGTGATCTACACCTTGAACGATTGCGTAGTTATTAAACATTCCACCTGAGGATGCACATGCACCCATTGCAAGAACCCACTTAGGTGCTGCCATTTGATCATAAATTTGTCGAAGAACTGGTGCCATTTTATTTGATACGCGACCGGCAACAATCATTAAATCTGCTTGACGAGGAGATGCGCGGAAAACTTCCATACCGAAACGTGAAATGTCGTACTTTGCCGCAGAACCAACTGCCATCATTTCAATTGCGCAACAGGCAAGACCAAATGTTGCTGGCCACAATGAGTTCTTGCGCATGTAGCCTGCAAGTTTTTCTACTGTTGTGAGAACGAAACCACTCGGTAATTTTTCTTCTAGACCCATGATTAATCCCATTCCAATCCACCGCGGCGCCATACGTATGCGTATGCCACGAAGACGGTTGCGATAAAGATTCCCATTTCAATGAGACCAAAGAGGCCAAGTTGATCAAATGTGACTGCCCATGGATAAAGGAAAACAATTTCAATATCAAAGATAATAAATAGCATTGCAGTTAAGAAGTATTTAACTGGGAAACGTCCACCTTGCGCTGCAGATGGTGAAGGTTCGATTCCACACTCGTAAGCATCTAATTTCGCTCTGTTGTAACGTTTTGGACCTGTAAGTGCGCCAGCTAAAACTGAGATTGCGGCGAACCCGAAGCCAATGGCTCCGATGACCAAGATCGGCACATATGGGTTTGATGCAGAGTTCATGATGGCTAAATCCTAGAGTGCCTTACAAGTACTTTTGACCGCGTTAAGAGTTGATGGCTCTGTGAACTGCGACAACTCCACCGCTTAAATTGCGCCAACCCACTTGAGACCAGCCGGCCTGGGTAATTCGGGCCGCGAGCGCCGCCTGATCTGGCCATGCCCGAATGGACTCTGCCAGATAGACATAGGCATCAGGATTTGATGAAGTCTTTGATGCAATGGCTGGCAACGCCTTCATTAAATAATTTATATAGATAGTGCGAAATGGTTTAAATGTTGGCGAAGAAAATTCAGCAACAACAAGTGAGCCACCTTTTTTGGTTACACGTCTTGCTTCACTTAAAGCCTTATCCATATCTGATGTGTTTCGTAAACCAAAAGAAATTGTTACGACATCAAAGCGTTCGTTTTCAAAAGGTAAGTTAAGTGCATCTGCTTTTGTAAATTTTAAATGTGGTCGTGCGCGTCGACCCGCTTCAAGCATTCCATCTGAAAAATCTGCAGGAATTACATCGGCGCCTGCTTTATGTAATGGCTCTGAACTTGAACCAGTGCCCGCTGCAAGATCGAGAATTTTCATTCCTGGCTTTGGCGCAATCGTCGCAGTTGTTGCCTTACGCCATCTCTTTGTCTGACCAAGGCTCAAAATGTCATTGACCAGGTCATAACGCTTGGCCACCGCATCAAACATTGCGGCTACTTCAGCAGGATTTTTATCCATATTGGCGCGGGACATAGGCTTATTCTGCTTCAGAGTAGGCTCATCCACAACTTCGAGAAAGGCCGCACGTAATGTCCACTGCAACCACCACACTACGCACCGCAGTTTTCCCAAGAAGCACAGTTTTAACTAAAGCTGGCTTTGTAATTGCTGGCGTTGCATTTCTTTCATTACTTGCTCAGATTGCAATTCCTGTTCCTGGTTCACCAGTACC
>CAITAV010000003.1 GCA_903890345.1 uncultured Actinomycetes bacterium | reverse complement strand
GTGAGTAAATAAAAGGTTTGCAAGTTTTGTGGCGCCATATGCACTCCATGGTTTGTATTCGCCCTGTCCTAAACACTTCGCACGTATTTCTTCTTTTGTTCCATTGCCAAAATTGCCGAGGCGAGGTGCTTGGCTTGCAACGCTAACAATGCGAGATGTCACTTGCTTGCGTAGCAATCCAGCAAGTGCAAAGTGTCCAAGATGATTGGTGCCCATCTGTAATTCAAACTTATCTTTTGTTAGCAAAAACGGAGTTGCCATCACGCCAGCATTAAGAATCAAAACATCAATTTCACCTGTCACCCCTGCAGCACATGCCTTAACTGATGCTAAGTCGGTTAGATCTAAGATTGAGTAATCAATATTTTTGCCACCAAGTTCGGCCACCATGGCCGCGCCTTTTTCTGCACTACGCGCAGTAATTGTTACGTGTGCACCACGTCGAATTAATGCAGCGGCACTTTCTTTACCAAGGCCACTTGTTCCGCCAGTAATAAAAAACTTTTTTCCTTCAACGCCAGAAATATCAACGTCGTTCCAACGTCGTGGAATTAATGGAACATCACTCATGTGGAGCTAAGGGGATTTGAACCCCTGACCCCCTGCATGCCATGCAGGTGCGCTACCAGCTGCGCTATAGCCCCGTATGCCGAACCTTACTTCACCCAGTCGGGCATTGCAGGAGCCCCAGATTCTTCGCCAAATACTGGTTCAGGAATTGATCCTGCGTTGTGTTCTACTAAATGCCAACCACGTGGATTTGTTTGAACAATTGACCACGATGCATTTGATAGTCCGCCGATAACTCCCCAATGTGAAATTGGTAATTGCAATAATTTTCCAAGGACGCAGCGCGCTGTTCCACCATGTGTGGTCACAACTAATAGCTGGTCATCTTTGCCCGCAAGTGCTTCGTTAATTGCTTTTATTGCACGATCAGCTACTTCGCTTCGGCGCTCACCTGTTGTGCCTGCAGGATGATCCTCACCATCTATCCAGCGCACAAAGTTTTCAAAATCATCGGCGCGATTTTGTGCACCAGTTTTGCCTTCCCACTCTCCGCCATTTGTTTCGCGTAACAACTGGGTTGAACTGACTTTAAGGTTTACTAAATCTGCGAGTGCCTGAGCAGTAAATCGTGCGCGTTCTAGATCACTTGAAATAATTAATGTTGGCTTCATTCCTGCTAATACTTGGGCTGCGCGCTGTGCCTGCGCTTTTCCTACCTCATTAAGGGGAATATCTGAGTGCCCTTGAAAACGGTTTGCGACGTTCCAATCTGTTTGGCCATGACGCCATAGAAGAACGCGGTTACTCATTAGCGTGCAATCTCTTCGCGAACGACATCCAATTCAATTCGTGGGCAGTCATTCCATAGACGATCGAGCATGTAGTAATTACGTAATGTGGTGCTTTGAATATGTACAACTAAATCTGAGTAATCAAGTAATACCCACTCTTCGGTTCCTTCGCGGCGAGCAGGTTTTTCACCAATCTCGCGGAGTTTTTCTTCAACAAAATCTGCAATTGAATCTACTTGGCGAACGTTGCCACCTGTTGCAATTAAAAAGACTTCACTCAGAACCATTTGATCAGAGAGATCTAGTGCAATCATG
>CAITAV010000002.1 GCA_903890345.1 uncultured Actinomycetes bacterium | reverse complement strand
GGGGAACGAAGTCAACGCTTCGTGTTTCTACTTGGGAAGGTGCCAATGCTTTATCTGACGAGCTCATTGATTCTCCTTATAGGTACCCGGAAAGCTCCGGACATAGGGAAAATGGTAGAACGCAACAAGGCTAATGTCTTGAATACTGATGAGTTTTTCTAATTAATTTAAGCGTAATTGCAGATTATTTTGCTGCAAATGCGCTGATTAATTCATACATCACATGTGATGCTGCAATGCCCGTAATCTGGGCATGATCATATGCCGGAGCGACTTCAACGATGTCTGCGCCAATGATATTCATGCCAGCTGTTGCACGAAGTACAGATAATAATTCGCGACTTGTAAGTCCGCCGGCTTCTGGAGTTCCAGTCCCTGGTGCATGTGCGGGATCAAGTACGTCAATATCAATACTTATATACACAGGACGCTTTCCAACACGTGCCTTCATCTTTTCAATCGCAGCATTAACGCCAAGATCTTGGAATTCAACGCTAGTAAAAATTTGGAAGCCAAGTGCTTTGTCATCGGTGAGATCTTTAGCGGCATAAAGAGGACCGCGAATACCAATGTGCATGCAGCCTTCTGGGTCAAGCAATCCTTCTTCACTTGCACGTCTAAATGTTGTGCCGTGTGTGTAATCGGCGCCGAAGTATGAATCCCAAGTATCTAAGTGAGCATCGAAGTGCACAACGCTAATTGGGCCGTGCTTTGCTTTAAGGGAGCGAAGAATCGGCAGAGTAATTGTGTGATCTCCCCCGATTGTTACAATCTTCTTTGCACGTTCTGACAATTGGTCATAGCTCTTATGAATGCTAGAAATAGCTTCTTCAATATCAAATGGGTTTGCAGCAATGTCTCCGGCGTCTACAACTTGTTGCGTTGCAAATGGAGAAACATTTGCTGCTGGGTTGTAGGGACGTAGCAATCTAGAAGATTCACGAACGTGATTTGGACCAAACCGAGCACCGGGACGATATGAAACTCCGGTATCAAATGGAACGCCAACAATTGCTACATCAACATCGCTTACTTCACTGAGTTGAGGTAAGTGAGCAAATGTTGCAATACCGCCATAACGTGGCATCTGAGTTGCATCGACTTGGCCAACAATTTTGCCCGTGTTAACTCGTGGGGTTTTGTTCTCGCTCATTGAAAAATTCTATCGTCTTACCAGGAAGCAATTGCTCGCACAGGAGCGCCATCGCTTGCGCCTAAATTAAGCGGCAACATCGAAATGTGTGGACGGGCCACAGTAATTGCCTTTATGTTCGTGAAGTTCTCGCCAATGATTCCATCGCCTTGTGACCAGAAATAGTGATTGGCAAGCGTGAAATCTTCACCGGTACCGGGTGTGCGATCGAGTGAGAGAAAATCTAAAGCAATTGTTGTGATGCCATTCTTCTTTAAGTATTCAAGAGATTCAATATTCGGAAATGGATGCGCCAAGTATTTATCGGTGCCAAAGTGTTGGGACCAATCTGTGCGCACTACTGCAATGCTTGCACCGCTTACATCTGTCTTTGTAAATCGTTCTGTTGGGATCTCTTGGCGTTCGGTTAATCCTGTTGCATCAATGACTACGCCTGTACCAACAAAGTGGGATAAATCTACTTCGCTAAGTTTTTTACCATCTGCAAATACATGGAAAGGAGAATCAACATGGGTCCCCGATTGGGAACCCATGTTGACTGCAAGAACATTGACGAAATCTTTTTCAACGTTCAACGCTTCATTTATTTCTACTTCTGGATCTCCAGGATAAATCTGGATACCCGTTCGCAGAACATGACTCAGATCAACAATCATTAGTTGAACTGATTATTTTTTAACGATTGGTGCAATTGATTTGTTAGTAGCTGCGCGGAAACGTGCACCCTTTTCTCCATGAATTGCTGATGGTTCAGATGAAAGCATCAGAGTTAATCCATAAAGAACTGCTGGCAATACCACTGCAACTAAGAGTGAGATATCTAGACCATTGAATTGTTCTCCTAGTGGGCCAACGAATTGACCTGGCAAGTTAACAAAGCAAAGGCTCAGAATTGCTGATAGCACCCAGATAAAGATGGCTTCAATGTTGTAACCATTTCTAAACCAGTATGCGCCACCCTTTTGGCCACGGTTAAATACTTGCAAATCATCTGGCAAGTAATGTCCACGACGATGTAGATAACCAACCATCATCATGACCATCCATGGAGTTGTGCAGACAATAATCAGTGTTACGAATGTTGTAACACTTGTCACCAAGTTATATCCAAAGCGACCAATGAAGATCAGTGCGATAGAAATGATGCCGATGAAGATAGTTGCTTGAACACGGCTGAGCTTTGGAAACACGCTTGAGAAATCAAGACCTGTTCCGTAAAGCGATGTTGAACCTGTAGACATTCCGCCGATAATTGCTAGAAGCAGAATTGGAACTAAGAACCAGCCAGGTGTAGTTGCGAGCAATCCACCGACGTAATCAAAGTTCTTAAATGACTCTGGAGCCTTTTCAGCAACGATCGCAGTTGTTACCAAACCAAATACGAATGGCAATAGAGACGCGATCTGTGAGAGAAATGCTGCCTTGACTACCTTTGAGCCACCAGAATCCTTCGGGATATAACGAGTCCAGTCACCGAGGAATGCACCGAATGAAATTGGGTTTGAAAGCACAATAAATGCTGAACCCAAAAACGCTGGCCAGAAACCTGCAGTTGATGTACTTTCAAATGCACCTGCATAGCTGAAGTTAATATCTCCAGAGAAAGCAATGAAACCGAGCACAAGAACAATAGATGCGCCTGTAATCGCGATTTTATTAATCCAGAGCATGAACTGATATCCGTAGATACAGACTGCAAGTACCAATAGCGCCATTACGCCATATGCAACACCGCGAAATGCTTTGCTATCTGTGAAACCAAATAGCTGCACTGCTCCGCCAACTATTGCATCTCCTGCTGTCCATACAGCGATGGACTAAAACGCAATTGCAGTAAGCAATGAAAGGTATGAACCAAGTACACGGCCAACAACGCCGAAGTGAGCACCGGAAGACACTGCGTTATTGGTTCCGTTAATCGGACCAAAGACAGCCATAGGCGCCAAAATTGCTGAACCAACTACAACACCAAGAAGTGTTGCAAGTAATCCTTGAGTTAGTGAGAGACCAAAAAAGATTGGGAATGCGCCGAGC
>CAITAV010000001.1 GCA_903890345.1 uncultured Actinomycetes bacterium | reverse complement strand
GGGGCTACGAAGAATAAAACAGTAGGTGGGTACGGCATTGGATTTGCTTCAACTATTCCTGTGACCGCATATGAACGCATCGAATTAGGTCGCTCTCCCGTTGGCATGCCATTGCTTGTACCCGGTGGAGAAGATGGAAAAGGCAAACCACGTTTTATTTATGTACAAGATGAACCACGTGTTGCACTTGTGGCACATCTAGAAAATGGTTGGAGCGTTATTAATACGCACCTCTCATTTGTCCCAGGATTAAATATTGCTCAACTCAAGAAACTAAAAAGGTGGGCAGAAAAATCTGCAGCGCAGACAGGAAACAAAGTAGCAATTATTGGTGATCTAAATCTGCCTAAGGGCTTACCTGTTGTTGGCTCGCAGTGGAAATCACTTGTAACCCAAAATACGTATCCAAGTTGGGGTGCAAAGATTCAATTTGATTACATTTTGACTAAGGACAATGTTTCAAAGGGAAAGACGATTAAAACTATCGCGACTGGAATTAGTGATCACTTACCAATTACTGTAGAGATTGAATAAGACTTACCAACGCAGCTTCATCGAGTAAATCTGCACGCTTATCAGTTACAGATGTTGGCACATAATGAAATGCTGCACTGACTTTAGAGACATCAATAGATTTTAATCGCGCCCATGCCAAGCGATACATAGCCAACTGAATTGCAGCCGATGCTCCTAGTTGTTTTGAGCCAGTCTTCCAATCAACAACTTCAAAGCCATCTGGTGTTTCATAAACAGCATCGATTCGACCGCGCACGAGTACGCCAGCTATGACTGATTCAAAAGGAACTTCTATTGCCGCTGGTTTGCGTTGCGCATATTCACTGGCAAGCCAAGACTTCTTTAAATCTTCAAGTTTTCCATCTTCTTCAATTGGATCGAAGTAATCTAAATCTGAATCATCAAATAAAGTCATCGCCCCAAATTGTTTTTCCACCCATGCGTGAAATTGTGTTCCGCGACGAGAATAAGGATCTTGTGAACGCGGAATTGGTCTGCGTATGGCTAGCGCCAGCGCTGCTGGATCTTCGTGTAATGCAACAAGTGTGGATGTTGAGATACGCGATGGCAGCGCCACTTCGATAGTTGATGAACTACGGTTATTTACTTCTGCAATAAGTGCTTGCGCATCATGTATCCACGAATCCAAAGTTTCATCGCCACTTAAAGTTAGTGCATGCGCTTGCGATTTCTTTACTCGCGCTACGCCAGCATCAAATGCTTCACGACGATCGCCCAATGGATCACGTGGCCAAAATGCGCTATCTGGATTAACTTCATTTGGATTGCGGACACCATCTTCTGGTGCACTTGCTTCACTGAGCAATACGCCACCACGTTTATCTGCAACTTCTGTGACGTGGGCGAATAATTCGCTGGGATCAACACTTCTAGAACCTTCACGCCACCATGATGTTGTGCAGAGCAAGTGCGTACGTGCACGAGTAACAGCGACATAACCAAGGCGTATCTCTTCTTGTTTTTTAATTGCTGCGCACGATTTGGCATAAGCGGTAATAACTTTGCCTGCTTCACTATCTTTTGTGCAATGCGCCAGTGAAAATACGGGTAGTTCGTCGCCATCTCCACGAAGAGCAAATGGTATTTGTCGCTCATTTGTAATCCAGTTATCTGGATCATTTGTATAAGTACTTGGGAATGTTCCTTCTGCTAATCCTGGAATTGCAACGAAATCCCATTCCGCGCCTTTTGCGGTGTGAATAGTGAGAAGTTGAACAACATCGCTGCGCACTTCAGGAGCGCCAGATTTGAGTCCGCCCTCTTTCTTTGAAGTGACATCTAGCCACTCAATAAATGCTGAGATGCTGCCACCGCTTCGAGAAAACTTTGAGGCTTCATCTAAGAACCGCTCAAGGTGACGGCGACCATTTCGAGTGCCATCGCGCAATGAAACTTCGAGATCAAGGTTGAGATAGTTTTCGATCTCAGTAATTAAATCAATGATTGAGCCACCCGCACGCGAACGTAATCTGCGAAGATCTGTTGCAAATCGAGACAGACGAGTAAAACCAACTTCACTAAACAACGCACGGCTCTCTTTATCGCATTGATCAATCTCATCTAGCGCATCAATCAGGGAACCAATAAAGAGATCATCAGCTTCGGCTGAATCAGGATTTCCTGCAGCGATTTTTGCAATAAAGGAGTGTGAATCTTCGTGACTAAGTTTTGCGCGCTTCCTGGAATATGCACCCAGTGCTGCAACATCTTTTGCACCGAGTGCCAACCTTGGACCTGTTAGATGACGCATCAACGCTGTGCCAGCT